>JALGZU010000308.1 GCA_025774735.1 candidate division LCP-89 bacterium
CTTCGCCAATCAAACCTCTTCGGATCTGCAGGATCTGTCCGATTATTCTTCGTAATAAACCGCCAGGACGTCCAGGATCTTGTCGGCGGTGGTTTCGCCGACACCTCGGACTTCAAGCAGCTTTTCCCTGCCGGCATCCAGCACCTGCTCGGCGCTGGTGTACCCGGCCTCTTTTAATTTATCGATCAGGGAGGGTGATAGTCCCTCGATATCGTCGATAAGTAGTTCCTCTTCCTCGTAGAATTCCGACTCTTTGATCGGTTCCATGTTCACACCGACCAACTGCGAAGCCAGGCGTATATTCTGCCCCTTGCGGCCGATAGCCATGGACATCTGATCGTCGGGAACGACAGCGATGATACGTTTCTGCTCTTCATCGGGGATCAGTTCGAGGGGCGTAACGGGCGAAAGAGCCCTGTGGATCAGCAGGCTCTGCTCTTCGGTCCAATGGATGATATCGATTTTTTCGTTGTTCAATTCTCGCACAATTGCCTGAATGCGCACTCCCTTGAGTCCGACGCAGGCGCCGACCGGATCGATGCGCTTGTCGTTGGATTCGACGGCGATTTTGGTACGATCGCCGGGCTCCCGGACGATCTTTCGAATTTCAACGATACCGTCGTAAATTTCAGGGACTTCCAATTCAAAGAGACGGCGGACGAAACTATTGTCGGCTCGACTTACGATGATCTGGGGTTCCTTGGGAGTGCGAATGACCTCACGAATGATCGCCCGAATGGTATCGCCGCGGCGGTAGCGTTCGTTGTAGATCGCCTCATCGCGCGGCATGATGACTTCGGTTTTGTCCACGTTGATGCGGATTTCGTTGCGGTTGATCTGGTGGACATCCCCGAGGATGATTTCGCCTTTTCGTTCGGTGAATTCGTGAAAGATGTTATCCTTCTCGACCTCTTTGATCTTTTGGGCGAGGTTCTGTTTGGCGGCCGTTATGAGGCGCCGGCCGAAGGTAGCGTAGTCGATGATTTCGACGAAATCTTCGCCGACTTCGAAATCGGCGTCTACCATTTGGGCATCGGTCAGTGTGATCTGGGTGACGGGATCTTCCAAGGCGTCGTCAGAAACGATCTCTTTTTCGCAATAGATTTCAATATCGCCCTTTTCTATATTGAAGATGACGTCGAAATTATCTGAGCTGCCATACTTTTTCTTCAGGATGGAAAGGAAGACGGATTCGATGATTTCCTGAAAGGTATGCTTCTCAATATGCTTCTCGCGGATCAACTGCGAGATGGCATCCACTATCTCGTGGTTCATGGCTTGAGACCCCTGCTAAACAAACACATCTTCATTAGCTCCTTAATTAGAGTGCACGAATTCCGGCATCCAACGGATTGAGTTTTCCGTTGAGCAGACCAGCCGCGTTCTATTTGAGACTTGGCTTCACGAAGGCGCCGTCAATCGAGTTCACGTTGAAGTGGAGCGGTTTCCCGTTCACATTTACGACGAACTCTTCGCCGTTCAGTTCGACCAACTCGCCACTTTTTGACTGAGGTTTGGCGTCCTCGGTGTATTTCACCTCGAGCCTGCGGCCGAGGTTTTTCTTGAACTGCCACAGTTCCAGGGGGCGGTTCAGCCCGGGCGACGATACTTCGAGCACGTAGTCGGGGAAATCGTGGGGATAGCTGTCCAGCAGGTCGCCGATCTGGCGCGATAAGTCCGCGCACTCCTGGATGGTGATGTTATGATCTTCGGCGTCGGCCGTCACCCTCAAGATCTGGCGGCCGCGCACCGGTTTCCAATTGGCGCTGATTAAGCGGTAGCCGATGGTTTCCAGCAACCGCTCAATGCGTCCTTCAAGTTCGTACGAGTCCAAACCGCTTTTCGTTTAAACAAAAAAGTGGGAGTTTAGCCCACTTTCACCAGCAATTTAACTAAATTTTTGACGTAAATCAAGTAAAAAAATTTATATTTTTGATAAATTTTTTTGCTGGCAGTGCAGTCAGGTTCCCTCCAGTTCCGGGTTAAGAACTGCTTCTAAAAGGGGCGAGAGCTGCGTGAATTAAATCCTTCAGAGTCTTTTCAACTCTTTTTCGGCCTCTGCCGCGAAGGGGGATTCAGCATAGCGGACCTGCACCAATTCGCACTGCGCTACGGCCTCATCCCGATCGCCGGCGAGCCTGTAACAACGGGCTGCGTCGAGGTGAAACCTGGGGGCCAAAAAGAAGCCCTTCGTAGCCGTGGCGGCTTCGAGGTAAGCGTCCGCCGCTTCGGTATAGCGGTTCAGGTCTTCCAAACAGGCCGCTTTTCCGACCAGGGCCGAAGTGAAAAGGTAAGGCGAATGGCGGCCCTTATCCAAGTAGAGTTCGTATGCTGCGATAGCATTCTGGGATTTATCAGCCATGAGGTGCATCTGTGCGGCAAAGAGAAGGGCTTCGTTGCCCGCAGCAGTGCCCCGGTAGCGGTCGGCGATCTGTTCGAACTTGCCGGCGAGTGACACGGGATCACCGGTTTGGGCTTCTGCCAGGACAATTCCCATTTCGTAGGATGCCTGATATTCGCCACTGCTCTTGGAATAGATCCAGAAAGAGACCAGAGCGATGATGAGGACGGCTGCCCCGCCGATCCTTATGATCGTCTTCTTATTGTCGTCCAGATAATCGCGCGCCTGGAAGAAGGTAGTGACCAGTTTGTCTTCCTTCAGTTCCTTCTTTTTGACTCGTTGAATCGGTTTTACACCTTTGGCCATTGAGATTCTCGCAGGTTTAGATGATTGTGTAGTGTGTTTATTATGTCGCTTTCAGGTTTAATCGTCACGCATTGTTGCGTCAGGGTATATAACATACTTTGCGAATTCCAACCGAGTTCCCAGCGCTGACGCGTATAAAGTAGATGCCCGCGGCGAGGTTTTCGGTGGTGACATCCAGGTGATGTTCTCCCGGAGTGCGCCAGGCGTTCAAGAGGGTTGCGGCGCGCCTCCCCTGCACGTCGAAGAGGGAGACCTCTACCCAGCCGGCCGCGGGGATGGTGAAAGCCAGGCGGGTGCTGTGGTTATAGGGATTCGGATAAGGACCGTTCAGGTGGAAGCACAGGTCGATATTCCGGGGGTTGTTCTCCGGATCGACGGCAGTAACGGTATCTTCCTTTGAAAAGGCGAAGGTATCTTCAGCATAGATGGGCACGGGGTACTGCCCCAGGTATCCCCTCAGTTCGTAGTCACCCGCCGGGTATGCAGCGGGGACGAAGAGGGTCATGTTCTGGTTCAGCGTGCCGGGATCCAGGATCAGGACCAGACTATCCAGCGGACCGATGACCTGGTTACCGGGCAGAGCCAGCATGGTCCAGAAGATTACCTCCAGGGTCTGGGCTTCGCTGCTGATGGCCTGTAACAGGTACTGGATGGTATCGCCTTCAACGGGGACGACGATGACCGGGGGCGACGGATAGAGCGAGATACTAACGTCCACCACGGTACCGAGGTTTCGCATTAAATAGAGGCCGCCGGCAGCACAGCCGATCATGAGGTCATCATCTCCATCGCTGTCGAGATCCCCAATGGAGGGGGTAGCGTAGTCGCCGAAATCCCAGCCGTGGTAAGGAGCGTTGGCGGGATCGAGCACCCAGTCGGGCAGCATGGGGCTGCCTTCATTGCGGAAGAGGTAGAGAGTGCCGGTTAGATCCCCGTATCCTATGAGTAGATCGAGGTCGGCATCACTGTCAATGTCGAAGAAGCAGGGAGACGCGTAACTCAGCGTATCCAGGTCGTTCAGGTCACCAAGATCCTGCCAGACCGCAGCAGTGGAATCGCCGTCATTGCGCACCCAGCGGATGGAACCCGTGCCGGACCCGATGAAGATGTCGAGGTCGCCGTCGGCGTCGACATCGGCAATATCGGGCGAAGAGTAGTCTCCCACGTCCACACCGGTGTAGTTAGTGTCCGGATCCGCCCAGACGGGGATCTGGGGAGTTCCGTCGTTCTGGTAGTA
>JALGZU010000309.1 GCA_025774735.1 candidate division LCP-89 bacterium
AACACGTGTCGCCAGCTATCCTCATCTTCTCTATTGCGCTGTTATTCCTCAGTGTGAAGTATTTCTTGCGCCAGACGGAATCTACTTTTCCGACCCTCGCTAAGTCCGATGCAAGCACCCAAGGTTAAAGTCGCCGTCGTAACCGGATCGGAGACGATTCGGCTGCGTTCGAACCACGCTCTCCAGTTCGGTTCAAGCGATGGTTCTCGAAAGGAAAACGTCCAGGGCGAAATGCGCTTCTCGCCAGCGGAAGTTGCCCCGGCGCCGCGAGAGAGCTGGCTCTGGTGCGGCGTTTTCGATGCGATGAGTGGTGCCGAAACAGCCAGGAAGACCCTCGAAAATCATGACCTCGAAGTCAGAATTCTGCCGGTCGGATTGATCCTGGTTGACGGCAACTGGTCGCCTCGACAGTTCCGCCTTCTGGTCCGGTCAGAGGAAGACCGAAATTCCTCCCAACGACTCTTCGAAGCGATACAGACCTCCCTGCCTGGAGTGAATCCGGTCCGGATTACTTTGCCCTGAGTTACCAGTCCAGAGTCCTGCTAACCGGAGCCGGAACGGTTGAATTGATCGGAACACCCGTTGGCCAGGGCTTCCACTGGGAACACTCTGAGACGCTGGAGTTCCCCACGCCCTTCTGGATCGAACTGGGCTCCGATGGTAAATTGAGTGCGGGCACGGAGATCGGTCTGGAGGACTACCTCACTTCGGTCAATTCGTCCGAGATGCCTTCAGATTCACCACCGGAGTTTCTCAAGGCTCAGGTGGTGGCAGCCCGGTCCTGGATCCTGGCTACCTGGGACAGCCATCATCCCGGCGAGCCCTATACTGTCTGTGCAGGGGATCACTGTCAATGCTATTACGGCTCATCCCTCGTCCGGGAAGCCTCACGGATGGCAGCGGACAGTACTTCAGGAGAAGTATTGCTCAACAACCAGCGTGTTTGCGACGCCCGCTACGCCAAATCCTGCGGTGGAGTGACGGAACCTGCGGTGAACGTCTGGCCCTTCATAGATGAAGATTATATGAGACACTTGCGTGACTTGCCCGGTACTGATCCCATTTCGCTAACCGATGAAGCCGCCTTTCGAGCCTTTCAGCAGCGTTGCAACGAAGGGGACGCCTGCTGCGCTCCGGGGTATGCTAAGTTAGACGGCCGGCTCGGGGAGTTGCGCAGCCTATATCGCTGGGAGGAAACTGTCGGCGCAGATGAATTACGAGAGATTATTCGGCGGAAGTCGGACAGTGATCCGGGGAAGATTACCGACATTATTCCCCTGCGTCGGGGTCCCTCGGGGCGGCTCATGGAGGTTGAAGTCAGGGGAGCTGAAATGAGCATGATGATCGGACCCGAGCTGGAGATCCGGCGTATCCTCAGCCAATCCCACCTGCCCAGTTCGGCGTTCTGGATCGAGAGAACGGCCAGGGACCGCTTCACCTTCCACGGTATGGGCTGGGGACACGGCGTAGGCATGTGTCAGATCGGCGCCGCGGCACTGGCTCAGAACGGTTTAGATTACACCCACATCCTGGAACACTATTATCCCAGCACAAGCATTGCAAAGATTTATTGATTTTTTATCTGTAATGTCTTATCTTTTATCGTACCAGTATTGTAAAGAAGAGGAAACGCCGCCCATTTTCTTCAGGCCAAGATGAGGCTGTTAAGAACACTGCTCACGATTCCCTACTACGCCATTACCTACGTGGTTGTAATCCTTATGTTGGTGCCCCTATTTCACATCGTCATGAGGATACTCAACCGCACTGAAGTTTACAACAAGGACGTTGTCCAGCGAGCCAAGCCTCCGTTTCTGTTCTGTTCGAATCATGTATCCATGCTGGATGACGCCTTCGTCGGCCCGCAAGTGTTTCTCCCCCGCTCCCTCTGGGATTTACGTTTTATCCCTTATCATGCCCCGGAGAAGAAGAATTTCTTCAAAGGACCTTTCTTCTCAATGATGATGCATGCCGCACGGGCCATTCCCTTTACCCGGGGCAAGGGAGTTCATCAGCCGGGGATGGAACGCATGATCAGGGCTCTGAAGAAAGGTAATACCGTACATATTTACCCGGAAGGAACGCGCACCCGCACCGGTCAGATCGGGAAAGCTAAGATCGGAGTGGGCCGCCTGGTTCGGGAGACCGGTTCCTTTGTAATCCCCTGCTACCATCGGGGACTGGAAAAAGTTCTCCCCATCGGCCATAAGATACCGCGAGCGGGCCACCGAGTACAGATCCTGGTCGGTGCACCCCTCCACTTCGATGACTTCATGCAGATGCCCAATGCTCCCAAAACATGGCGCATCATTGCGAACCGGATCATTGAGGCGATCCAGGAATTGCGGGCAAAACTGGAAGCCGGCCAGGTTGACCGGGGACTCTCCCCTGAACTCGTCAAAAAACCAGAGTCCAATACAGGTGTGGATGCCGCCGATCCGGAACTCCCCGGCAACGGCGAGAAACCGAATCAACAAGCGAGTTGAACGGTATGGCGATTACAAACTATCGCGAAGGGTCCAGCGATCCCGATGACATCAATCTGGAAGTCATCTTACAACGGATCTTTAACGAGAAGGACCCGGCAGCTCACCGGAATGCCATCTGGGAGCTGCTCGACTTAAGCGGCGACTGGGAACTTTTCGAGAAGATTTCCGAAACGGGTGGAGAGAGAGGCGCGGCGACTTACTTCCAGAACATCCTGGATCTCGTTGACGGGCCCGATGAGAGCGAGGACGGTGAGAGCGATAGACCGGTCGTCCCCTTTGAAACCCGGGATGAGGTCCGTGAGCTCTACGCTGCACCGTTGAACTGCATCCGGAACGCGGACTGGGCCGGAGCTGTGGCGTGTGTTCACGAGATTCTCCTCAGCGAAATCTACGAAGTATATGACATCGACGAAGCTGACCTGCTTTTCGGCGATGCCACGGCTGCGAGTTTGAACAGATGGGTCGGTGAGGAGGTGCTCTTCCCACTCAGCATTATCGAATATATGGCATATTCCGATTGCCTGACCGAAGACCTCCCACCCGAAATCATTGAAAACCACCTCGCAATTATGCTCACGCTCCTCTTCAGTGCGCAAGCACATATGGACGTCGATGAGTCAAGGGAGGGTCCCGGTTTTTCAACGGAAGATACCAATTGACTCCGCTCGCAATAAACGCGGCCAACATCCGCAAGCAGCTCGTCCAATTCATCGCTGATTTTACCCACAGTGAGGGATTTTCACGCCTGGTTCTGGGCTTGTCGGGAGGCCTCGATTCGACGGTCTGCGCCTACCTGGCTGTTGAAGCGCTGGGCAGAGAGAACTGTGTCGGTGTCTTTCTACCCCACGACGTCAGCAATCCGCAGAGTATGAAGGATGCTCAGGAGACCGCCGAAATCCTGGACATGGCCACCCGCGTTCACGATATTACGCATCTGGTTGCTCCCTACAGGGAAGCCTTCCCCGAAATGAACGAGGTGCAACTCGGCAACGTCATGGCCCGCTGCCGCATGATCGTCCTGTATCAGATCTCCTCTCAAGAGAATGCACTCGTAATGGGCACATCGAATAAATCAGAAATCATGCTGGGATACGGTACCCTGCACGGCGACCTGGCCTGCGCTATCGATCCTCTCGGCGATCTCTACAAAACCCAGGTACGGCAGCTGGCCGTTGAACTCGGCATTCCTGAGAAGATTCTCAGTAAAGTTCCCAGCGCCGATTTGTGGCAGGGTCAGAGCGATGAGGACGAACTCGGATTAACCTACGCCGAAGCCGACCGCTTCCTGGTCCGCTGGATCGATGAAGGCCGCTCAAAAGACGAATTGATCGCCGAAGGCTTCTCGGAGGCATTTGTAAATACGGTCATGCTCCGCGTCGAAGGGCAGAGGTTCAAGAGCAGGCTGCCGGCGATCCCGCAGCTTTCAGATTTGACGGCTTAGGGAGTCTCGTTATAATGGATTCTCTGCAGACCGGAAAACTCACCCTGGTGCCCACCCCGATCGGTAACCTGGAAGACATCACGCTGCGGGCTATCCGCATGCTCAAGGAAGCGGACCTGGTGCTCTGCGAGGATACGCGCAGAGCTTCAATTCTATTCCAGAAATACGGCATCACGACGCGGCGCGAAAGCTATCACGAGCATAACAAAATCCGGCGTACTCCGGCGGTCATCGACCGGTTAAAGAAGGGCGAGGCGGTCGCCCTGATAAGCGAGGCGGGCACTCCCGGCATCAGCGATCCGGGATTTTACTTAGCCCGGGCCGCCATCGAAGCGGA
>JALGZU010000310.1 GCA_025774735.1 candidate division LCP-89 bacterium
CTGGCGGCTCTCTGGGGGGCATTCGGGGGGAAGTCAGGATTGCTGCTGATCGCGGGTACAGGCAGCATCTGCCTGGGCATGGATGAAAATGGCAAGAACGCCCGATCAGGCGGTTTCGGTCGCATTCTGGGGGATGAAGGGAGCGGTTACTGGATCGCTATCCAGGCTCTGAGGGAGGCGCTGCGGGGAGTCGATGGTCGGGGAGAGAGTACTGGTATTCCCGATTTGATCTGTGAGGAGTTCGGTCTGAATGATCTGCTGGATGATCTGCTGGAAGTTGTGCCTAAGGTATCCAGCGGGGAGTTTAAGCCTGAAAAGATTGCTTCATTGACCAGATCGTTACTGCCCTGTTCAGGCAAAGACCCCTTGCTCTCCGACATTATCAGACAAGCAGGCAAGGAATTGGCCGATCTGGTTGAAAACACTGCCCGGAAACTGGAGCTGAAACAGATCCGGCTGGCGCTGTGGGGGGGGCTCTGGAACTCACCAGGGAGAGAGCTCCAGGCGGCGCTGGAGCTTGAACTGGACAGCCGCCCTATCGCCTGCCAGATTGTAGAGCCTGCCGAACCACCCGAACGGGGCGCCGTTCGCTACCTGCGAAGCCTCAGGCACTAGATCCTTTGGGGATCATGCAGAGAAACGCCAGCGGTGTGTCCGCATCGGCACGGAATTGATGCATTTCGTTCGGTTTGACCAGTACCGCCGATCCAGGCTTCAGCTCTGAATCCCGTTCTTCGCCCTTTAACGTACCCGAACCGGATAATACGTACACGACGTGTTCCCAATCGTGCTGGTGGTAGGGTGTGAAGCCACCGGCATCAAGTTCGAAGTGCCGCATGTAAAAGTTAGGCGCTCCTTCTTCCGGACCCACCAGCACCGCCTTGCGGACTTTCTCGACGCCCTCATCGATAACCGGGTCAAACGTCTGATGATCTTTATCTTTTACCAGCATGTTTTCCTCAATTCCGCTCGATTCGTTAACTTCGTGCCTCAAACTCCCCGGTAATCTGCCGAGAGTTTCAGATATTCCCTCACCGAAAAACGGATCCCCTCGATTTCACGTTCGCTGAGTGCCCGTTTAAGCACGGCGGGATTACCGGCAACGAGTTGCCCCGATGGCACGCGAAATCCCGGGCGCACCACCGATCCTGCGGCGACCAGGCTGTGAGTCTCCACCACAGCGTCGTCTAGGATGACCGCCCCCATTCCGATCAGGCATTCGTCTTCAATTGTACAGGCATGAATGATAGCCCCGTGACCGATTGTTACCCGGCTGCCCACAATGCAGGGCCACTGATCGTGGGTGACGTGCAGAATAGAGCCGTCCTGGATGTTCGTCTCCTGGCCCACTCTGACCGGCATGAGATCCCCCCGCAGCACCGACTGGTACCAGACGGACGATCGATCCCCGATGATGACATCCCCGACGATCGAAGCATTTTCAGCGATGAAGACGTCTTCTCCGATTTGAGGTGATTTCCCGTTATATTCAATCAGCATGGCAGCGTGTGTTCATTGTATCTGATTGTATTAAGAGTCTTTAACGCCTAATCATGAGAGTTGGAGAGGTCCGTTGGATCCGCTGGTGACATCTGAGATCGTACCCAGATATCACGCTGCGGGAAGGGGATCTCGATCCCTTCCTGGCGGAATCGTTTGAAGATCTCGCTGCGCAGTTCGTCCGCGACCTGGAACTGTTTTTTCCATGAATCGACGTAGCCGACCGCCATGAAATTCAGCGAAGAATCTCCAAAGTCGATGAAAAACGTCCTGGGTTCCGGTTCGTCCTTGACCTCCGGATGCTGGCTGAAGGCGGCCAGGAGGACGGTCCGGACTTGATCGACGTCGCTGGCGTAAGCGACGCCGACGTCAATCCGAACGCGCGTCAGCGGTTCGGGGTAGGATCGGTTGATGACCCGCTCCTTCACGATCTCCGAATTCGGCACGATGATCAGTGTGTTGTCGAAGGTCATCAGTTTCGTCGAACGCAATCCGATCTGGTAGACATCCCCGACCTTGCCGTCCGACAGTTCGATACGGTCCCCGATCCGGAACGGCCGGTCGGTCATGATGACGAAACCGGCGATCATGTTCGAGAGCGTTTCCTGGGCGGCCAGAGCCAGCGCCAGGGATCCCACACCGAGCGAAACCACCAGCGACTGCACATCCTGGTTGAAATGCTTCAAGATCACGATCAGCGTAATGACCCCGATGATGATTTTCGACAGCCGGACGATCAGCGGAACGAACTCGTCGTCCGCGCTCGATTCCGTGCGGACGGCAATCACCTCCGCGTACCACCCGAAAAACTGCGTCACCAGGCGCATTAGCCAGACAGCGATACCCCAGGCAACCAGGAAGAAGAAGACGCCTGCGATATGTGTTTTTAGATTATCCGATAAGAAGGGGTAGAATGCGGTGACGACGTAATTTAAACCGATGGTGAGGATCAAGAACCGCAGTGGCCTGCTGCTCGCTTCGATCAGCCGGTTGTCCAGGGTTGTCCGGGTCTTTCTGGCTAAAATCTTCATGGTTCGGTTGAGTACCAGATGCGACAACCCGAAGGCAATGATCGTCACGACCAGAAATCCCGCCGCCTGGATACTGCTTTTCAGCAGTGGATTATCTATTTCCCCGATTGAAAAGGGCATGCTTACGATCCTCCCCTGTTATCGTTTCCGTTCTGCGCAAAGCACAATCTTGAATGTTGTCCCGCTTTGCTGCCCGCTTTCCTGCAGTATAAGTTCCCCCTGATGAACCTGTTCGACGATGTGTTTCGCCAGGGTCAGGCCGATCCCCCTGCCTTTGCGGAGCGTGGTGACGCCCGGATCGAACATCGTCTCTCTGATCTCTTCATTGATGCCGCAGCCGTTGTCAGTGAGCTCCAGGATAACATCATCTTCTCGTTGATAGGCGCACAGATCGATTTTGCCGCTGTTTCGGTCCACCGCATCGACGCTGTTTCTGATCAGGTGTTCGATCGTCCATTCGAGTAAAAGACGGTTTACCTCAAACCGGGGATCTCCGCTGATCTCCTGATTGAATTGGATCCCCGGATCCCCGGAGGGCAGACGCGGTCGGACGTACTCAACAACCGCATCAAAAATTTCGGCTGCTGAAACAACCCCAAACTTGGTCGGCTGACCGATTTGACCGAGCCGGTCCGAAATGGCGGTTAACTGCATCAGATTCTCACTCATCTCTTCTATAACCCGCTCAGGATCTTTGGATCCTGGCAGCAGCTCCAGCCAGCCGAAAAGGGCTGATAGGGGAGTCCCCATCCGGTGAGCTATCTCCCAGGCCAGACCTCTCCACATCAGTTTTTCCCGTTCCGAATCAGTCATGAATTTCTCTTTTCGAGGCTATCGCCAGGATGCCTCCACCTCGATCGTTTTTGGCATTCAAGTCCATCTGCATAAATAACCAGGCAACTGGATAGGCGATTAGATAGTAGAGTAAAACAGTGGGCAGCAGCCATACCCGGCCTCTCAACCAGGTCATGGGCCACTTCTGCAGGAGTTTCCAGGCGCCTCCGCCCCAGGGGCCGTACGTGATCGTAAATTGTTCGAGGTGCAGACCCGCCCCGGATAGCTTCTCTTCGGCCTCTTCCCTCGAATAACCTGGCCGAACGTGTTCGTCCACAAAGACGGCGTTGCCAGGGTCTTTGCCGTCGTAGTAAGGCGTGGTGAAGATAAATAAACCGCTCGGCTTCAAAGTCCTGCTGATATTGTTTATAACCCACCGGTCCTCTTCGATGTGTTCGAGCACGTCGACCGAAAGGACAAGGTCGAATTGAGCTTCGGAATCCATCGTGAGCAGGTTGCCCGTCTCGAAATAGACATTGTCCGATCCCGTTTTGCTGGAAAAACGGTTGCCTGAATCGACCAGCTCCTGTTTTAGATCCAGACCGGTGATGCGGGCATTTGGGAAAGCCCTCGCCAGACTGAAGCTGTACTGCCCGAATCCCGAACCTGCATCCAGGATAGCCTCCGGATCGAAGCCCGATCCGCGCAGTCGTTCGATCTCCCTGCGGATGTAGCGGGCTCGCAGGAATAACCGGTCCATAGCGGCGAAAAACAGCTTCCTGGCGGGAACGTTATCCCCCAGGATTTTCTCCAGCTTGTCCTTGACTGAATCGTATTCCACGCCG
>JALGZU010000311.1 GCA_025774735.1 candidate division LCP-89 bacterium
CGCTACTGCGTAATGATAACAACACTGTTCGTGCTTGCTTGCTATTAATAAGGACTGATCTTATATCAGGTTGGTTACAGCAAATTGCACAAAAATTCCGAACAATTTTCGCTTAGAACAATTTTATCGCTTGACATTCGGCTGAGAATTGGCTATATTTATAAGGATTAGATTGAGGCCGCTTTCCGGGAAGCCGCCGAGCCTGAAATACGTATCCATGAACCATTTGGGGTAAACTTTGGATGCCCAAACCCAAACCTACGTCAAGGAACAGTTAGCGGAACTTCCCCTGTTCCAGTCGTTTTCGGAGGAAGAATTAGAACAGATCATCCCCTACTTCGATCTGCAAGCTTTTTCCGAGAGTACAATCCTGTTCGATGAAGGGGATCGATGCGACTACCTCTGCATCGTGCTCGAGGGAACCGTGGATATCCGCAAAGAGAGCCTCTCGGGCAACCAGAAAGTCGCCGTGAAGTTCGGCCATGGGTCTGTCATCGGGGAGATGGCTCTGATCGATCAGTATCCCCGTTCAACCTCCGCAAAAGTGACTTCCAATTCCAAACTGCTCATCCTCACGCGGGAGAAATTTGAAGGCTTCGTCAAGGACTCACCACAGTTAGGCGTGCAATTTCTCAGGGAAATCGCGCGCATCCTCTCCCAGAGGCTGCGCCGTTCCAGCGGCCGTTTTTCCGACATATTTTAATCCTCGATATGGATCGCAGAGGCTTCTTCAAATCATCAATCGGCGTGGCCGGAAGCCTTGCAATTCGTGGATCGACCTCTATCGCATCTCCGAATCAGGCGCGCGTCAGCTTCGTCAGAGATTCCGGCTGCATCAGCGAGGGACGCCCCGATGCCGCCCGGGTGGGATCTCTACTCGACCGCCTCATTCGCATTCATTACGATGTCGCCGATCCGGTGGATGCTTTTCGGAACCTGTTCTCACCACAGGACCGAATAGGTATCAAGGTTAATTGTCTCTCCGGCAGGCGCATGTCCACGCACGTCGATCTCGTCAACGCCATTGTAGATAGATTAATCAAGGCCGGCATTCCCCCTGAAAACCTCCTCATCTGGGACCGTTTGAACGAGGATCTCCGTAAGGGCGGGTTTGAGATTCGTATCCCCGGTGAACAGGTGGCCTGCGCCGGTTGCGATGTCTTGGGTTATGAGCAGGAGCTGACGGTGTACCGCTCGATCGGCAGCCTCTTCACCCGCGCCGTGACCCGGTTGTGCACCGCCCAGATCAACGTTCCCGTCTTGAAAGACCACGGCATCGTGGGCGTTACCCTGGGAATGAAAAATTTCTTCGGAGCAATCCACAATCCCAACAAGTATCACACGGATCGCGGCGATCCCTATGTAGCCGATCTCTACTCGCATCCGGATATCGGGGGAAAGGTGCGCATGACGATTGTGGACACGCTGGAGATTCAGTGCGAGGGAGGCCCCCCGTTTCAAACTCAATGGTGCGAGGATTTCGGTGGCTTGATGCTTGCTAACGACCCCGTAGCCATCGACCGTTTCGGTTGGAAATTGATCGAAGACCGGCGCCGGGAGAGGGATCTTCCCACGCTCCTGGAGGCGGGCAGGGAACCGACTTACATCCACACCGCAGCGGGCCTGGGACTGGGTACGGATGACTTGAAATCGATTGACTTGCGCCAAACCTGATGAAGACGCCTCTCCAAAATCGTTACAACCGCAGGGCGTTTTTAAAGGCAACCGGTGCCGCCTGCGCCATGTCCGCTCTCCCTCTGCCCGGGTTGCTCGGTGCGGCGGGCCGCTACGACACCTTTCCCGAAGCGGAGATCTACCTTCACCCGGCGCAGCATTTCGAGAAGCTCGAAGCCCGCAAAGTTAAATGCACGCTCTGCCCCCGCGAATGCGTGGTAGATGATCTGGAACGAGGCTACTGCGGCGTGCGGGAAAACCGTGAGGGCGAATATTACACACTGGTGCATGGGCGCCCCTGCACCTTGCACATCGACCCCGTGGAGAAGAAGCCCCTGTTTCATTTCTTGCCCGGCACCGAGATCTTCTCCCTGGCCACCGTCGGGTGCAACGTCAATTGTAAGTTCTGCCAGAACTGGCAGATATCCCAGGTCCGGCCAGAACAAGAGAAGAGCTATGACGCTCCTCCGCATAAACTGGTCGAAATCGCCGTCAAATCGAAGACCCCGGCCATTGCCCACACCTACACCGAGCCGGTGATCTTTTACGAGTACGTCAAGGATATTGGTCTCGAAGCGCATAAGCAGAGCTTGAAAAATACGATAATTTCCAACGGATATATAAAGGAAAAACCTTTAAAAGAACTGCTCCCCTACCTGGATGCGGTCAAAATCGACCTGAAGGCGTATACCGAAAAGTTTTACCGGGACCTGGTCGTGGGAGAACTGAAGCCAGTCCTGGAGGCTCTGGAGATCCTGATTGGTGCGGGGATGTGGACCGAGATCGTTTACCTGGTCATCCCCACGCACAACGACGGCGAGGATGAGATTCGGAACATGTGCCGCTGGATCAAAACCGCGCTGGGGGCAGACGTTCCCCTGCATTTTTCCCGCTACCACCCCCAGTATATGCTGAAATCGCTGCCGCCAACCCCGATTCAGACGCTGGAAAGGTCGCGCGAGATCGCCATGGCTGAGGGGCTGAATTTCGTCTACATCGGCAACGTCCCCGGCAATCCCGCCGAACACACCTATTGCCCCTCCTGCGGGGAGGTCTTGATCCGTAGAACCGGCTACCGGGTGCAGTTCAACAAGTTCGAGAAAGGAAGCTGCCTCGCCTGTGGAGGCACTATCCCGGGTATCTGGGAATAGATGAAGCGGTTTGTCACTCCTTCAATTCGGGATTGACCATGAAAATCGTCAGGTCACCAATAAGTAAAAGCTACCCTCTCGTGTTCTCTCTCCTGCTCTTCTGCACCTGCGGAGGCCGTTCTCAAAGCGATAATTCAAACCAGGAGTCCGACATGAACGCAAGCATCCCGGCTGAAGACGTTCGCGAACCTGCCGTCGCGGGCAGCTGGTACAGCGACGATCCAACCCAGCTCCGTGCCGAACTGGAAGGATACATGTCGCAGGCGGAAAAGTTCGACCTTGGAGAGATCGTAGGCTTGATCAGTCCGCATGCCGGATACGCCTACTCCGGTCCCGTGGCCGGGTACGCCTACCGACAGTTACAGCACCGGCAGTTCGATATCGTCGTGGTGGTTGCTCCCAGCCACGTCGAAGCCTTCTCCTTCGCGTCCGTTTACGGACGCGGTGGATACCGGACTCCGTTCGGCGTCATTCCGGTGGATACCGACCTTGCCGAAGCGATTGCCGGCGGCGGCAACCTCGTCAAGATCAGTGACCGCGGCCACCGCCAGGAACAATCCGGGCGAAAGGAGCACTCGCTGGAAATTCAACTGCCCTTCCTGCAACTCGTGCTTGACGATTTTAAGCTCGTCCCCATCGTCATGGGCAGTCAGGATGCGGATGCCGTTCATGAGTTGGCCAAAGCACTTGCACAGAATTTAGAAGGTAAAAATGCCCTCATGGTCGCTTCAACCGATTTGTCGCACTTTCATCCCGACGCCGACGCTCGCCGCATCGACGCGGGCATACTCGAACATGTAGAGAACTACGAACCGGAGGCTTTGTTAAAGGACCTGCACCGCAACAAGGCGGAAGCATGCGGCGGAGGCCCGGTCTGCGCGGTGATGGAAGCGGCCCGGTTGCTGGGAGCCAACAATTCAAAGGTTTTGCGCTATGCAACTTCCGGCGACGTCCCGCACGGCGACAAGGGACAGGTGGTGGGTTACCTCGCCGCGGCGCTTTACAGCAATCCGGACAAACCGGATTCTGGTAAAAAGGGGGCCGACGAGATCGAACCGTTGAGCCTGGAAGACAAACGCA
>JALGZU010000312.1 GCA_025774735.1 candidate division LCP-89 bacterium
GTATGACATTTCGGGCCGCCTCATAAAACCATTGATCAGCGGCTGGTGGCAAGCGGGAGGGCATGAGATCACCTTTAATGCAGCATCATTATCATCCGGGATATACGTCTGCCGTCTGAGTACTGCGAAATTCAATATCTCTGAGAAGATCGTACTTGTCAAGTAACTTTATTATAATGCCTTGTACCAATATAACAGGTGTTATATAAAAACCTCTTTAGATCGCTATGCAATTCAAAAAAAGGCTCTGTATAAAAATTTTACTTGACTTCGTGAAAATTATTACTTATATTGCCTGAGTTATAACGACGGAGAATATCTATAAAGGGCATCACTTCAAGCGAGTGGAGGTTTTCTATGGTAAAGTACACACCAATTCTGTTCGCCCTCCTGCTGATTCCACTTACCACCTATGGAGCGACCCTGCTGGTTCCGGATCAGTATCCGACCATCCAGGCGGGAATCAACGCTTCAACTAACGGTGATACCGTGCTGGTGGCGAGCGGTACTTACAGCGGTGGAGGGAATTTCGATCTGGACTTCGGCGGCCGAGCCATCGTGCTCATGGCCGAATACGGTCCGGAGAACACCATCATCGACTGCGGAGCCCTGGGGCGGGGGATCTACTTCCACTCAGGCGAGACTGGCTCTTCCGTGGTCGAAGGGATCGCAATCACGGGCGGGAGCATGACTTACGGGGGCGGCATCAACGTCACCGCGTCGAGCCCCACGTTCCGCCACTGCATCATTTACAGCAACAGCAGTGCCAACAGCTACGGCGGCGGGTTTTACATTTCTAACGGCAGTCCGACCATTGTCAACTGCACCGTAGCCGGGAACACCTCCAAATACGGCGGTGGGGTTTACCTGACAAATTCAAGCCCTGTCATCAACAGTTGCATCGTGGTGGACAATACGGCCACCGGTTGAGGCTCCCAATGCAATGGGATCTATTGCGCCTCAGGAAGTCCAACCATCACTTACAATGACATCGACAACGGCACCGGCAATTTCTATGGAGCCGCCATCCCGCAGGGTGCCGGCCTTATTACCAGCGTCAACAACAACGGCGATCCCTGCGATCAATACTACAACATCTTCCTCGATCCGGCGTTCGCAGGATACTTTGGAGATTTCAGCCTCACCGAATCCTCACCTTGCATTGACGCCGGCGATCCGGCATTACCCCTGGATCCCGACGCCACCGTCGCTGACCAGGGCGCCCTTTTCTACCAGGCGCCTGCGGTCGAGATAACATTGACGCCCGCATCTCCGCCCATCTTCATCCCGGGTTCGGGTGGCAGCTTCGACTTCAACATCCAACTTGAGAACATCTGTGACAGCGCCGTGGTCGCGGATGCCTGGACGGACGTATTGCTTCCAAACGGGACAACGTTCGGGCCAATCATTTTGCGCACCGGTCTGGCACTGGCTGTTGGGGAGATAATCTCACGTGACATTACTCAAGAGGTTCCAGCTTCGGCGCCTTCAGGGTATTACAGCTACCGAGCTTATGCCGGCGTGTATCCGGGTGACATCCTGACAGAGGACAGCTTTAACTTCGGAAAGCTGGCCGACGACGGTGTTCCCGGATCGTACAATGCCTGGACCGCTTACGGCTGGGGTGTGGAAGCGGTGGTTTTTTCCCCGGCACCGACGCACTACGCTATGCAGCCGGCCTACCCGAATCCATTCAACCCGGAAACACAGTTCAGTTTCACGCTGCCAGAGAATAACCGCGTTTCCCTTAAGATCTATGATCTTTCCGGGCGCGTCGTGGCGACTCTTTACGACGGCTGGTATCCCGCCGGCAGTTACGATGCGACCTGGAGCGCCTCGACTCTGCCCAGCGGGGTCTACTTCGCCCGCTTCGAAGCCGGCGAAGTTCAGCAGAGTCAGAAACTGTTCCTGATGAAATAGTTCAAACTCGAGAATTCCATAAAAATAGGCGGGCAGGATTGTCCGCCTATTTTTATGTCACTATCTCTCAGGTCCCCGTGACAGTTAAAAACGGGCAAAGCGCGCTCTCGCAAGAAAAAAATACTACAAATTGTGAAAAAATATACTTGACATTTGATGATAAATGCCTTATATTTTAATAAAACAGATAAATTCGATAATAACCCTACAAGTCAGAGTATTATATATATTGAGTAGGCTATCATGAAGGAATTCCTCACCACCGGAGAAGCGGCGGCGCTGTGTTCGGTCACGCCGGACGCGGTGTTGAAATGGGTCAAGGCGGGAAAGATCCCAGCTCACAGAACGCCGGGCGGCCACTGTCGCATTCATCACAGCGACCTTACGACTCTACTTAAGAGGCGAGCCGACATCCTCCCGGGCGAGAAATTACAGGAAAAATCCTTCCAATACTGCTGGGAATTCAACGCGGATTCAGGTGAGCTCAAATCCGGATGTCAGGATTGCATCGTCTATCGGTCCCGGGCGCACCGCTGCTACGAGATGAGCGAACTTCCCAGTGAAACCGGGCATGCGAAGATTTTCTGTACCGAATCCTGCGAGTCTTGTGACTATTACCACCTGGTGCGCTGGCAAAAGCAGAACCTGCTCATCGTCACCGACAAGCCCAGGCTTCGTCGAACGATCGAATCGAACCGGGCCGAAGAGTTCAACCTGCGTTTTACCGACTGCGAGTATCACTGTTCCATGGTTATCGAGAGTTACCGTCCGGATTACGTGATTCTCGACTGTTCCCTGGGTGCGGAGTTGGCCCGGCAGTTCGCCAGCAACATCGCGGCCGATCCCCGGATTCCGCTCGTCCGGATAATCATGGTCGGCAGCCGGGACGAGTTTCCAACTGAATGCGACACGGACATATTCGCCCTGGTTGAGCGCCCCTTGTGAGCCAGGGTTCTGAAGGAATTGATCGGCAATCTCGTTGAGGGCGAAATATCCGGTCTGAAGGCTGTGAGTTAAAGCGGCCGACGGCGGAAGGGGGGCGCACATATCAGGAAGCAACGACTCAGGGGATCCTGAGGAGGAATAAATAGAGAAGCCCGACGGGTCAGCTCAGCCACGAACCACCCGTCGAGCCCGGTGCAACGATCAGCGGATTCTGAACTCAGTCCAGACTCCGGCATAACCGCCACTCTTTTAATATACGAAGAGCGTGTCCACTTGTCAAGTGGTTATCGCCCCGAATACCCTCCTCATTATCCCCGGGGAAGAACCCCTCAGACAGTCGCTGCCGATCCACTCTTCATCCGACATTTCCATAATGATACAGGAGGAATTGTCATGGACGCCCACCCCAACCAATCCGGCCTCGAGAGTGAGGATGGTTACCTCAAAGAGATGTCCAGCTGGACTCGCGAGCTCGCTGAAAAGCTGGCCCAGAGAAACGACATCGGTCCTCTGAATGAGGATCACTGGAAAGTGATCGAGTACGTCAAGGACTACTACGAAACTAATCACCAGGGCCCGCCGATCGTTAAGCTGTGCAAGGATACCGGTCTGACCCGAAAGTACGTCTGCGAACTGTTCCCCTGCGGGTACGTTCGTGGAGCCTTCAGGTTAGCCGGATTGCCGCGCCCTGCGGGCTGCATTTAACTGGAGACTAAACCCATAGATTGATCGCGTTTGGGGTGAAACCGTCCGGTTGAGATGGTTTCCCGCAACACTACGCAGAAAGGAAGGAATCTTGAACGGTTTTATCGCCATCGGTTTGCCCTATCTCACCGTCCTGGTCTTCGTCCTGGGCATGGGATACCGTCTATATATCTGGGTAAAGACACCCCAGCCCGGAAAGATGACCCTCTTCCCGGCTCCTCCCCCCGGCAGCGGCACCACCTGGGGTATAATCAAGAGTTCGCTTTTCTTCCCCGGTCTTTTCAAAGGCGACAGGAATCTCTGGATAGCGGCCTGGGTG
>JALGZU010000313.1 GCA_025774735.1 candidate division LCP-89 bacterium
TTTAGCAAGATTCTTCAACTCTTCATAGGCTGCAGACAAATTGTATGTACTGCCTTCTGACTCAGCCTGGGCGAGCAAAATTTCCGTGAGATTTGCATCCCATTCGTCAACGGTCACCGGCGTCGTCTGAGGGGTATCAGCCACACCAACTTGAAGTGGGGCGATGACCAGGAGAACCGCCAGCGGAATTGCGATGCTTGTCATGATCATTAATTTCCTTTTCATAAAGCCTCCTGGGTACGGGTGGTTTTTCGTACTAATTACAGTTATTATACTCTAAAGCAGTATAAAAGTTGCTTCCCCCAAAAAGAGAAAAAAATATATTGACATTGGAAGCCAATATGGCTATACTAAACCAAACTGATATACCATGATTTTTCTGGGGGAAGACCGTCGATGATTAAATCCATCTTTCAGAGTAGGCCAAAGCCGGCTCCGTTGGAAAACAGCCTCGGTATTGAGAAGCAATTCTTCGCCATCGCCAGCGGTAAAGGTGGCACCGGTAAATCCACTTTCGCCATCAACTTTTCCATCGCTTTGGCTGCGTTGGGCTATGATGTTATTCTGGTTGATGCGGATCTGGGTGGAGCTGACGTCTCAAATTTGCTCGGCATCCGCCAGCCCAACTACACGTTGCGAGATTTCATCGAGGGCGACGTCAGTAACCTGCAGGACGTCCTGGAGCCGACTCCCTCTCCCAGGTTGCATCTCATTGCCGGTGGATCGGATATCATCTCGATTGCCAATCCGCGCTATCAGCAGAAAATGAAGTTGATCCGGAGTATGTCGGCGCTGCAAGCTGATTTCATCGTCGCGGATCTTGGCCCCGATATCCACTACAATAATCTCGATTTCTTCAACTCCGCACCTGTGGGCTTTCTGGTAACCCAGAACGTGGATCCCATTCTGCTCGGTTTCTACCGGTTCTTGAAAGCGGCTTTTGTGCGTCGCCTGAAGCAGGAATTCCGTGAAGAACCAGAAATCGTCAATATCATTAACAAGTTTCAAAACCAGGACTGGAGCAGCAACCGGAACAACCTGTACGAAGCCATCCGTGCTGCCAATGAGGACACCGAGAGTCGGCTCGATAACCTGCTAGAGAGCTTCCAGCCGAAACTGGTCTTCAACATGGTGGAATCTGACGCAGTCCGCAAAACGGCCAACCACATGTTCAGCTTTGTTCTGGCGAGTTTCGGATTCAGGCTGCAGACCGTTGGATTGATCCCCCGCGATCGGGACGTTGAACGAGCCTATGGTCAGGGTGAATCCTATCTGCTGCGATATCCGCATTGCCGCGCTTCCAAAGCGATGTTCGATCTCCTCGTGGCTTGTGGGTTGAATACCGCCGCTACCGGTGAGCGGGTGGATAACTTCTCGCAGTTCTCCCGCTTTCTTAAGGTGGAAACTCCAGCCTGGGAAGAAGCATTGGATTGATGGCTTATGGAAAAGAAAGATAACACACCCAGAGGTCCCGAACGGCGCAAGAATGACGAACGCCGGCGGGTGCACACCGATCCTTCAGAGCTGCCTTTTCCGGATCGACGTAGGCTTGAGCGACGTAACGAAGATCGACGTGTGGTCACGGAAGAGGAAAAAAATGAGATCCTGAAGAAGATCGAAAAAGAAGAGTAACCTCCAGGAATGGTATGTAATATATTGAAAATGCGGTGTTTCACACACCGCATTTTCTTTATTTCAGCTCCTCGAGAGACGTTTTGAATGCCGAGGCGATCGGACCGCAGGGAGAAGCGATTCGGGATTATTTTGCAGGGGACACAGGTGCGCTTCTCGTTATGCTTAGCGATGACGGTGAGCGTATGGAAATCCCGGCCAGAATCTACTTCCGTGAACCCTCTGAATGGCCTCTGTTGGAACGACTCGCTGTCGATGCTTGCCGTGGGCGAGTGCTGGATGTCGGAGCCGGAGCAGGGTGCCACAGTCTGAAAACGCGGTCTCCGGGAGGTGCACCTTGCTGATGTTTTGACCTTTCAGTCCGAACCCTTCGATACTCTGCTGTTGATGATGAACGGCATCGGCATCGTGGAAACCCTCGGCGGATTGGACTCTTTTCTCGAATCTATCAAACGCCTTGTCAAACGGGACGGCCAGATTCTGCTGGATTCCTTCGACGCCAGTCTGAAATCGGATTTGATCTGGGATGGTGCTGAAGACGGATTGGAAGGGGGAGAGGTCTATTTTGGCGAAGTGATGCTGAGACTCCAGTATAAAGATCGCCTCGGACCGCCGTTCGGCTGGCTGTATGTGGATGTCAAAACCCTCACTGAATATGCTCAGCGAGCGGGTTGGTGCTGCCGTATTCTCCATCAGGAAGACGATGGAGCTTACCTCGCCAGGTTAACTTATTAACGCCTCCAGATGGGTGTGCAAAATCCCATCACCTGAACCTGACTCATCTCCATTTTACCCCTGCAGCTCTGCAGAAGCTTTCCATGTGAATCTGTCCCCCCTTGTGAAGAATCGTATCTCCACCGAGTTCCGGGTCGTTCTTCATGCTGGCGGTGCACGGAAAGGCATGCCAGTATCGGCTCACCTCGAACTGTAATTCTTCGTCGATGTAATGCCCTTGCAGATTGTGGGCGACGTAATGGCTGTTGCCGCAAGGCGCGCTGACCCGCGCTGTCGCCTGAGCCACGCGGCCGTCCTGTTTGACGATCTCGACCGAGGGTTTGCCGATTTTGAAATGTTGGATAAATGCATCGATAGTGTGTCCGGCACCGGGTGATAGGTCGCAAAATGGCTTGGGAACAGCGAGTTCCAGACCAATTTTCCTGGCGGTTGCATGCAATTTTCCTTTCGCCCAGCGTGAAACCCAGTCGGGTGCTTCAGCAGGGACGATCAGGGCTTTGCCGCCAGCTCCGGAAATCAGTTCAGGCAGTTCGATGAGGATCTCTTCATGAATTTCGATGGCGACAAGGACGTCATGCGGGGGGAGGACTTCGGGGAGGTAGTCGTGAGGATCGTCTAATAGTTCGGGGAGGAGTGAGGGGATGCGGATGACGGCGGCGATCTCCTCGCTGAAATCCTGCACTCGCCAGTCTCGGCAATGCAGACACCGGTCGCCGCAGCCGGTACAGAAGGTTCTGTCGTTCTGCAGATGCTTCAAAAAGCGATCCGCCCAGACGCTGTCGAAGGCTCTTTCAAACGGGCCGGGCCGGTTTTGGGGATCTCTCGGTTCGGAACAGACTACCAGTAACTTCAAGGAATCTTCCTCGGTGAATTCCGGATCCCCGTGTGAACGTTAGAAGGTTACGATGTTTTCAGACTGTAAAGGTCTGGGTGACGTCCATGGCTGCATCTTCTCCGGGACGGATATACTCCACGCGCTCGGGTTCGATGCGGTAGACGATAAAATCGGGGTCGTCCACGCCTTGCCAGTATTTAGTCACCGGGTAATCGTTCTCCTCCACGGCGTTCTGCTTCTCTTCGCCTTCAACTTCCCTGGGCGATCCAGCAAAACGAAGGTAACCGGTACCGTTTTCACCGGGGAGCAGCGTGACCCACTCGACTCTGTTGTGACCGTGGATTTCCGATGCCTTGCGGGATTGACGGGATGTCGCCACGTAGAATCCGCGTGGAGTAACCATCAGGGTTACGGGCCGCACCCGTGGGTGGCCTTGCGCGTCGAGTGTCGCCAAGAATGCGATGGGACTGTCCTGGGTTGCGAGTAACAGTTTGATCTCATTCAACAGGTTGTTATTCATAAAATTATTTTCCTCTCTTGGATTACCTATAGGAAAGGAAATGTTACTGGACAATGAGTTCGCAGAGGCTTCATGATCCGGGAAAATCTCAATCCTTTGCCAGCCAGACGTCCTTCACGAATGCGGGGATGTCCGATGCTTCCTGCGGGCCGACCATGATCTCCCAGCCGGGCAGAGCATCCTCCATGTCGCCCTTGATCACGGCGACGTAGCCGGGAATGATCACTTTGCGGTGGTTGATTTTGTCCGCTATGCCGGATTCCAGAATGGCTTTACCTACCATATCGCCGCCGAACTTGCCCGCTGACCAGGCCGTCAATACCGACATCCCTTCGGCGTCGACGATCACGAGGTACGCCGGTTGACCGGAGGCATCTACTTCGCTCGACAACATGAAGTACGTCAACGAGAAATTCGTCGTAACGTACACCGGGCTGCTTTCGTCCGGCTCCCCAACCGGATAGATACCGCTGTCCACCTGGAGAGGCTTCTGCGGGTCGGTGTAGATATTCTGCCTCAGCGTCAGGAGTGGCAGGAATTGCCAGGTCTGCCAGTCGGGCAGGATCACCAGACCCGGGTATTTAGCGATACCCAGCGCCGCCGCCAGAGCAGCTTCATGAGGCTCTCTGTCCTCAGGTATGGAGAGCACCGAAGGATAACCGAAACCTTCGACCTTCTTTTCCAGCGCCAACCTTCTGATTAGGGTGTGATTCTTCAGAATATCCGCCTGTTGACCTAATCCCGGGTCGATGAGGATATCTTCGACACCGGAAGCAGCGACCTGCTTGGCCAGCTCTCCCAGGCCTTCGAGGGTATCCGCTCGGATGACCAACGGCAGCTTTGTCTCCTTGGCAGCCTCGGCGAATTCGTCCGCGTTGTCGGCGTTTGCGCCGCAGAGTAGACCGGCGTGTGAATCGATACTCTTTGCTGCTTCCGCTGCTCTTGCCGGATCATCACTCATCAGTGCGATGGGCAGGTCGGAATTCTGCGCTGCGAGTTGCGCCTTTGCAGTATAAACGGCGGTGTCATCGGTTTTGTCCAGCAGTGCGATCATGCTGATGGAGATCGTCTCCCCTGCGCGGTCATAAGAGGCCTGGGTGATCGTTCTTACCGCTTTCATAAACTCATCATCGGGAAGTGTGTCCGCTACTCCAAGCGCGATAGCTGTGGGGTGGTAAAAGGTCTTATCGTGGCGGAAGAGCACCACCTCTTCACCCAATTCGAACTTGTGGTCGTTGCGCCCGATGACGACCTTTCGGATCGGAGGCACTGACGCCGCTCCCAGGGTCGTCTTGGCTTCGTCCGAGGCGTAGGGACAGAGGTCCAGCGAAACCTGTTTGGCAGCCAGTTTCATGGCGAAGGCCAGACAGGTGGGATAGTCGCACTCTTTACAGTTGGTTTGAGGTAGTAATTTGTATATCTGTAATCCGGTTAGAGCCATGGATTCCTCATTGTGTGTTCATCAGTTCATCGATTGCGTGCTCGACCTGGCGCACGGCTTCGGGATGCCGCATTACTAAGATGTCCGATCCGGTCAGCAGCAGGCCGTGAGCCGTGATCGCCTCCCACAACACGCCCCGTTCCAGCTCGGGTCCCCAGGCAGGTTCCAGCGACTCGGGGACTTTTACCTCCTTGGTTTTCCAGGTCTCCTGTCCCACGAAGTTGATGAAGGGCATGCCCGTCATGGGATCGCCACCCAGAGCCTGCAGGCGGATGCGCTCCATCACCGAATAGGTGTATTCGTAACCGTACCCCAGCCCGCCGGTCAGCGGATCGATGATGATCCGGTCGGGTGGGACGTTCATGTCCGTCAACAGGATGTTCAACTGCTTGGCCAGGTTTACATCGATGGGTGATTCAGCCACTAGATTGCAGTCGTAGGCCACTGTGGCTGCGGCTAAGGTTTTGTACTGTTCTTCCAGT
>JALGZU010000314.1 GCA_025774735.1 candidate division LCP-89 bacterium
TCGCACCATAAACGATATAGTGACAATCTCTCTGAGATAAAATGCTACGCGCATCCGGGAGGTACTTGAATCCATGAGCTACAGTCAATTAGCCTTAGACATCGCCGAATCTCCAACGCTCGTCCTGAACGAAAAGGCGAGCCTCATGAAGCAGAGAGGCGATGCGGTGATCCATCTCGGGGCCGGAGAACCGAAAAATAAGGCTCCCATACACGCCATCTTGAGCTCTGCGTCTAAGCTCAACGTCGGGGACGTTAAATACACACCGACCGATGGTATCCCCTCCATGAAGAAGGCCGTCATCCGCTTCACGGAGGAGTCCTACGACCGCATGGTCGAACCTGAGCAGGTCATCATCTCCAACGGAGCCAAGCAGGCCATCTACAACCTGCTCTTTGCCATTTTGAATCCCCAGGACGAAGTCATCATCCTGGCCCCCTACTGGGTGAGCTACCCGGAAATGGTCAAGATGCTCTACGGCATCCCCGTCGTCGTCACCCCCGAAGACGGCTCCTTCGTCCCCCGCATGAAGGAGATCGAGGAGCATGTCAGCTCCTACACCAAGGCCATCATCGTCAACAGCCCCAACAATCCTTCGGGAGTGATGTATCCGGAAAGCCTGATCTCGGACCTGGTCGATTTCTGCGAGAAGAAGGGCATCTACCTCATCATGGACGACATCTATAACAAGCTCATCGGTGATGGAAAAATCTGGCCCTCACCCTATAAGTTCACCAAGAACGACATCGAGAACACCAAGGTCATCGCTGTAAACGGTGTCTCCAAGCTCTTCGGTATGACCGGATTCCGGGTCGGCTGGGCCATTGCCAACAAGAAACTGATCGAGATCATGACCAACATTCAGGCTCAGATTACCTCCTGCACCTCCGTAGTCCTGCAGGCCGCCGCCGAAGGCGCCCTGACGGGGTTGCAGAGTCACGTCGAAGCCTTGCGCCTGACCCTCGATAACAACCGCAAAGTCATGACCCAGGAAGTGAAGACATTCAACAATATCCACCTCACACCGCCCGATGGAACCTACTACTGCCTACCCGATTTCAGCTACTATAATAAAAATTCCGTCGAGCTGTGTAATTTCCTGCTCGAAAAAGCGCTGGTCGTCACCATCCCCGGGAAGGAATTCGGCATGGAGGGGCACTTGCGCTTGAGTTACGCCACCACAGTGAAGGATATCAAAGAGGGTGTCGAACGCATCAAGTGGGCGCTGGACCCCGAATCACCCAATGAAATTTACATCGGAGATCGTAAACTAGTGAGGGATTGGCTGTGAACAACATCTTGAATATAAAAACCCCGGCGGAAAAAGAGGCAGGAGCCCGCAAGAGCGAATTCGGCCTCAAAAATCACGGCTTGACCAATTTGCGCAAGGCCTACTGGAACCTCCCCACCGAAGCGCTCTACGAAGAGATCGCCTTCCGGAAGGAGGCTCGCATCACCCACATGGGGCCCATCATCGCCATGACCACGCCCCATTCCGCTCGCTCCGCCAACGATAAGTTCGTCGTCAGGGAAGCCACTACCGACGACCAGATCTGGTGGGGGGAATACAACCGCCCCTTCAGCCAGGAGAAATTCAACGACCTCTTCAACCGCCTGCAGGGCTTCCTGCAAGGCCGCGACGTCTTCATTCAGGATTGCTACGCGGGAGCCGATCCCAACTACCGCCTCCCGGTGCGCATCATCACCGAGTACGCCTGGCACAGCCACTTCGCACGCAACATGTTCATCGTCCCCGAAACCAACGAAGAGCTGAGGCGGCATGTCCCCGAATTCACCGTCATCGACGTCCCCTCCTTTCACGCCGTCCCCCAGATTGAAGGCACCCCCCGAGATGTCGCCATCCTGCTCAACTTCGACGCCAAGCTCTGCTTGATCACCCGCAGCGCCTATGGCGGGGAAATTAAGAAGTCCGTCTTCACTATCCTCAACTTCCTGCTCCCCTTCCAGGGAGTTATGCCCATGCACTGCTCCGCCAATATCGGCCCCAAAGGCGATACCGCCCTCTTCTTCGGCCTGTCTGGCACCGGTAAAACCTCCCTCTCAGCCGATCCGGGCCGAGGGCTTATCGGCGATGACGAACATGGCTGGTCGGACGACGGCATTTTCAACTTCGAAGCTGGCTGCTACGCCAAGGTTATCCAGCTCTCCTCCACCGCCGAACCTCAAATTTACGCCTGCACCCAGAGGTTCGGGACCATTCTGGAAAACGTCGTTTACGATCCCGTCACCCGCATGATCGACCTGGATGACGAAATCCACACGGAAAATACCCGGGCATCCTATCCCCTCGAATACATCGACAACGCCGTGGTTGAAAAGGTCGGAGGCCACCCCAAAAACATCATCCTCCTGACCTGCGATGCTTCCGGCGTGATGCCCCCCATCGCCCGGCTGACGCCCGATCAGGCGCTCTACCAGTTCATCTCCGGTTACACCGCCAAAATCGCTGGCACAGAAGTCGGACTCGGCATCGAACCCGAAATCACCTTTAGCGCCTGCTTCGGAGCCCCCTTCATGGTGCACCACCCGGCCTATTACGCCGACCTTCTGAAGAAGAAGATCACCAAGCATGGAGCTCAATGCTGGCTGGTCAATACCGGCTGGGTGGGTGGTAAATACGGCATCGGCAAACGCATCAGTATCAAGTACACGCGGGCGCTGCTGAACGCCGCCCTCGACGGCAAGCTGGCAGATGTCGAATTCACCCAGGATCCCGTCTTCGGGTTTGAAGTGCCCAAACAATGCCCCGAAGTGCCCGATTCCGTGCTCGATCCGGCCAGTTCATGGCCCAGCCGTGAACAGCACGTGCAGATGTACAAGGAACTGGCCACGCGCTTCATCGAAAACTTCAAGAAGTACGAATCCGAATGCACTCCCGAAGTCCGCGCTGCGGGACCGAAAAAATAGAATGCCGATGCTCTAGCTTTCAATGTCATTCCCGCGAAAGCGGGAATCTATGGTCTTTTTAAGGGTCATTCGTTCGATTTTAGGATGGCCCTTTCTTAAATCCATACTGAGATACCGCCATGAACTATAAATTCGCTAACAGAACCGGCCGCTTGACCCCCTCCATGATCCTGGACATCTCCGCTCAGGCCAAGAGCGATCCCGAAGTCATCAACCTCTCGGCCGGGGAACCCGATTTTCCCACTCCCAATCCCGTCAAGGAGGCGGGCATCCGGGCGATCCGCGAGAACTTCACCTACTACACCGCCGGTGCCGGTATCCTCGACCTGCGCAAGGCCGTTGCCGAGCGCGTCAGCCGGGAAATCGGCATAGAGCGCACTCCCGAGGAAGTCGTTATCTCGAACGGAGGCAAGCACGCCCTCTCCAGCATCATCCTGACCCTGATCGACGAGGGCGACCGCGTCCTCCTCCCCACCCCCGCCTATCCGTCGTACGTTGACATGGTACACCTGGCCCAGGGCGAAGTCATCACCCTGCCCACCACGAGAGAAAACGGTTTCAGGATCACACCGGCGCAGTTGGATGCCGCCCTGGCTACCGAACCTAAGCTGCTCATCCTGAACTCCCCCTGCAATCCCACCGGAGCGGTATATGGGAAGGAGCACTACGATGCCCTGATCCCCTCGATTAAGGAATCAGGAGTCCTGGTCATCAGCGATGAAATCTACGACAAGCTCCTCTATGACGGCCGCGATCACGTCAGCCTGGCGTCCTACCCGGAAATTCGCCATCAGGTCATCCTGGTCAACGGCGTCTCCAAAACCTACTCCATGACCGGCTGGCGTCTGGGCTGGTCGGTGTCTCACCCGGAGATTGCCCGCATGCTGGGCATGCTGCAGCCGCAGATGACCTCGTCGCCATGTTCCATCAGCCAGAAGGC
>JALGZU010000315.1 GCA_025774735.1 candidate division LCP-89 bacterium
TACCTGGCTTTACGGCGCCTTTTCCTATGTCTACAACAACCTGATCGTGGACAACACCGCTTCCTCATCCGGAGGAGGGATCTATCACCGCTATGAAAGTTCGATAATTTACAATAACACCATTGTCGGCAACCAGGCCGTTCAGGGAGGGGGCATCTATGTCTTAACCTTTCCCGATTTGCCGCCGGTGATTTACAATTCCATTGTCTGGGGCAACTCCGCCCCGACTGGTAGCCAGATCTATCTCGATCCTATCGCCGGCAGCGCCGCCAATGTCTCCTACAGCGACGTCCAGGGAGGCTGGCCGGGCTCCGGTAACTTCAGCTCCGATCCCCTGTTCGCGACCGGACCGCAAGGCGAATACTACCTGAGTCAGATAGACGCCGGGCAGGCTTCGCAGAGCCCCTGCGTGGACGTAGGAGATCCCTCTTCCGCCCTGATCGACGGCACCACCCGGACCGACGAAGTCCCCGACGAAGGCGTCGTGGATCTGGGCTATCATTATCCCGTCGAAGTAACCGTCGCCATGAATGTGATCCTGACCCCTCACAATCCCCCCATCCAGATTCCCGCATCCGGCGGCGCCTTCGATTTCGATATCCTGATCGAAAATTTGGAGTCCGCGTCCGTCACCTGCGATATCTGGACCGAAGCCATTTTACCCAACGGCCAGCCCTATCCTATCATTTTGCGATCCGACGTTACCGTCCCCGCCGGTGGGAGCCTTCTGAGATCCCTCACCCAGAACGTCCCCCCCGGAGCTCCAACGGGATCGTATGCCTATAACGCTTATGTCGGCGATCATCCCGGTCTCGTCTATGCCGAAGACAGCTTCCCCTTCGAAAAACTTGGCGTTTCTGACGCTTTCGGCTCCGGGTTCGCTTGGATGTTATCCGGTTGGGAAGAAGAGGTTTACTTGTCCATTCCGGAACCGGAGGAATTCGCCCTCTGTCCTGCTCACCCCAATCCCTTCAACCCCATCACCACTATAAAATACACGCTGCCCAAAGCCGCGAAAGTTACGTTTTCCATCTATGATATTTCAGGTCGCAGAGTTACTGAACTGGTCAACGGCTGGCGAGCAGGAGGGAATCACAATGTCACCTTCGACGGCTCCAACCTGCCTTCCGGCGTCTACACCTACCGCTTATCCACCGGAGATAACTCTGCCTCCGGAAAAATGGTACTGATAAAATAAATCTTGCAGTGGAGGTTATCATGAAATCGGATTCATTTAGAACACTCTTTACTTCTTTGGCGTTGATAGCCATGCAGACAGCGACAGCCTACGCACAACCGCCGGATACCCTGTGGTCCCAAACGTATGGTGGTGTTGGCCTGGGTGACTACTGTAATCAGGTTCAGCAGGCGAATGACGGCGGCTTTATTTTCGCGGGACAAAACGGCTTCCAGGGCGGCATTTTCCCCTGGTTGGTAAAAACCGATGCCGATGGAAATGTCATCTGGGATGAAGTGTATTATGAAGCGACGACCAATACCTATTTCAGCTCCGTAGATCAGACGTTCGACGGTGGATACGTAGCCGGCGGCATTAGCCGGGCGAATTGGGGCACCAGCCGTATTGATTACTATCTGGTAAAAACCGATGAGTCCGGTACCTCTCAGTGGTCACAGACGTATAGTACTTCCGGCTATGGGTTCGATTACGGAAAATCTGTGCAGCAGACATTTGATGGTGGCTTCATTTTTGGCGGCAACACCGCCCCCGGTCCCAGTCCCTATGAATTCTTCCTGGCCCGTACGGATGCTTCAGGTAATGCAATCTGGACTCAATCTTATGGCGATGGAGGTGGCGGAGATGAGAGGGCCAATTCCGTGGTACAGACCTCCGACAGTGCCTTCGTTATGGCGGGATATACCAATTCCTTCGGCGCGGGTGGTTGGGACTTTTATCTCGTAAAGGTTGATGCCTCTGGAGACACTCTCTGGACCCGAACGTACGGCGGAACCGGCGCGGAAGAGGCTTTCTGCGTCCAGGAAACAGCCGACCAGGGACTCATTGTTGCCGGATACGCCGATTGGCCGCAAGATTTTTACGTCGTGAGGACGGATGTAGACGGCAATGTCGTCTGGGAAAGAACATATGGCGGTTACGATCATGATTATGCCAAATGCGTGAAGCAAACCCCCGATGGTGGTTTCATCATTGTGGGGTCGACAGCTTCTTTCGGAGCGGGATTCACCGATTTCTATATCGTAAGAACCGACGCCTCGGGTGATACGCTCTGGACGAGTGCCTACGGCGGATCCGGTGACGAGAGAGCCTATTCAGTTGACCTGACCTCAGATGGCGGCTATATCGTCGGTGGACATACGTCCACCTTCGGTGCAGGCGATTTCGACGCCTGGCTGATTCGTTTCGCCGCTGAAGCTGAACCTCCCAATGTGACCGTGACCCTGACGCCCCACAATCCCCCCATCCAGATCCCCGCATCCGGCGGCGCCTTCGATTTCGATATCCAGATAGATAATTTGGAGACCACACCCATCATCTGCGATGTCTGGACCGAAGCCATTTTACCCAACGGCCAGCCCTATCCCATCATACTGAGATCAGACGTCACCATCCCAGCCGGTGGGAGCCTTCTGAGATCCCTCACCCAGAACGTCCCCCCCGGTGCTCCAGTCGGTGTCTACTCCTATAACGCCTGCGTTGGCGATCATCCCGATCTCATCTACGCCGAAGACAGCTTCCCCTTCGAGAAACTGGGCGTTGCGGATGTCTCCAATCCAGACTTGAATTGGACGCTGTGGGGGTGGGATGAAACTGGAACGCTGAATGGGATCGGACCGAATGATTTCACTCTGCATGCCGCCCACCCCAATCCCTTCAATCCGAGGACTTCAATCAGCTTCAGCTTGTCCGTTTCCGGTCCGGTCAAATTGGACGTCTTTGATATCAATGGCCGCCGCGTAGGGGTCGGTCTTGTGCCGACCCGCCAATATCCTCCGGGTAATCACCGGATAACTTTCGACGCCTCCAACCTGCCTTCCGGCATCTACCTCTACCGCCTGACTGCCGGAGATCACTCCGCCTCTGGCAAGATGATCCTGCTGAAATAGGGGAGTGCAAGCTGTGTGAAAAAAGGGAGTGTCTCAGTCTAAACCTTAACAATACTGTTGATTTTCTGTCCCGTTCTTGTTAAATTGTCGCTGAGGTTGGATGCATGATTCCAAGATACGGCTTCGGAATGGATCGCAATGCATCTGAGAGAGTCGACTCCCGGCCTTTTACACGGAGGAAAACATGTCGCAGGCGAGATATGTCAAGGATCTGATGCTGCCCCTGGATCATTACGCTGTCGTCCAGGAAGATGCGACCTTGATAGAAGCCTATTGCGCACTCGAAGATGCGCAGAAAAAACTGCCCCCCGGACGCCCGCCGAGCCGGGCTGTGCTGGTCACGGATAGGAAAGGGAGAATTGTCGGCAAGGTCGGTCAGCTGGCTTTCCTCAAAGCGCTCGAACCTAAATACGATAAGATGGGAGATCTGGGCACGCTCTCGCGCGTGGGGCTGAGTTCCGACTTCATCACTAACATGATGGAGAACATGAACCTCTGGAAGGAGGACTTCGCCGACATCTGCCGGCGCGCCAATACGGCCAAGGTCAAAGAGGTCATGCACCCGGTCACCGAGAGCATCGACGAGGAGACTCATTTGAGTTACGCCGTCCATAAAATCGTCATGTTCCAGACCCTCTCCCTGCTGGTGACCCGGGGAAAGCAGATTGTCGGCATCCTGCGCCTCTCCGACCTTTTCAACGAAGTCGGCGAACAACTCAAAAGCTACATTGAGAGAAAATTTAAGGATAAGGATTCGCCCTGCGATGATGCCTGACGGGTCGCCCTTTTTCTTTGGTCATTGCCCCGAAGGGGCCCCTTCGGGGCGAGGAATCCGCCGCACGGCGGATGACGAAGCAATCCCTACATGTCATTCCTGCGGACGCAGGAATCCAGGGAAGCCAGACACGCGCTGTTGCGTACACCTTTTTCCTCTCCCGCTATTTCTGTAGAGGCGACTCGGTGAGTCGCCCTTTTTCTGCATTTTTTTTGAGTTGTGATTTAAACCTGTTGCTTTATCCTGTGATTTTTATTATATTATACAACAGGCCTTCCATTTTCGCGGCATGATAATATATCTGGGATTAGACATGAAAACCATTCGACTGCTTAGTTGCTTACTCGTTTACCTATTCCTGTTCACTCCTTTCTCCGAAGCGGTGGAATGGGTGGACGTTACCCCTGCACCGGAAGCGTTGTCTGTGAGTGTTCTGGATTCTGATGGCGACCGCACGGTTTTACGCTACCGCGTCAACCGGTACGGACTCGATCAGGTAGAGATCAACGGCAAATCCTACACCCTTCTGCAGAGTCTTCACAAGGAGAGTATGATCGAAGAGAAGGGCAATCCCCGTCTGCCCCGCATCAACCGTGCCCTCCGTATCCCTGATGACGGGCTGATGGGATTTCAGATCATTTCTTCCGAATATATAGATATTAACGATATCGACATAGCGCCTTCCAAAGGCCATCTCCTGCGCTCCGTCGATCCATCGACGGTGCCCTACACCTTCTCCGATGTATATCTTAAAGACGCCTTCTTCCCTGCTGAACTTGTCCATATCCGCAATCCCTTCATTCTCCGGGATTACCGCGGCGCCGTCGTCGAACTGAACGCTTTCCAATATAATCCGATAACCCGAACTCTGCGCATCTATACGGACGTCACCGTCGAAGTGAAAAAAGTCTCTTCCGGAGGTGAAAACGTCCTCAAACGCTCTCATCCCCTCGAATACCTGGACCCCCAGTTCGAAAGGATCTATAAACGTCGCTTCGTTAACTTCTCCAGTCTGGATTACCCCTCTCTGCTGGAATCCGGTGAAATGCTGATCATCTGCTACGACGACTTCATAACCGAGATGACGCCCTTCGTCGAGTGGAAAATCCAGCGAGGCATCCCTACGAACATTGTCCCCGTTTCAACCGTCGGAAATATGACCGGACAGATCAAGGATTACATCGCCGATGTCTACCACAATACGAACTTGGCCTACGTTCTCCTGGTGGGTGATGCCGCTCAGATCCCTACATTTTCGAGTCAGGATGATTCCGATCCAATATACTCACAACTGGTGGGGAACGATAGTTACCCGGAAATATTCATCGGCCGTTTTTCAGCTGAAATCCTGTCAGAAGTAACAACGCAGGTGGAACGCACCATCACCTATGAAAGATATCCAGATCCCAATGGAGACTGGTATGACAAAGGACTGGGAATCGCCAGCACAGAAGGTCCGTTTCTTGAGCATTATGGTGAATATGATTACACTCATATGACCAACATCGCCTATAAACTGTTGGATCATACCTACACCCAGGTTGACAGTTCTTATGATCCATGGTGCACGATGCAGCCGACCTTGGATATAATAAATGACGGCAGGAGCATTTTATTCTATACCGGTCATGGTGGACCTGAAGGCTGGGGGACATCGGGAATTTCAACAGCAGAAGTATTCGATCTTGTAAATACTAATATGCTCCCCCATATAAATAGTGTTGCCTGTAATACCGGGCAGTTTGTTGAGTATACATGCCTGGGCGAGTCATGGCTCAGAACGACACATAATATCACCGATGAACCCACCGGAGGCATCGGATTTTACGGCAGTGTGGAAGGGATGACCGGAGCGCCTCCGCTGGATATGCAGGATGAAGCGATAGATGTGCTTGTTGCCGATTCAATGCTGACTCTGGGCGGGATCTGTTTCAGCGGTTCAATGCTGATGATGGATAACTACCCCTACCCCGACGTCGGGCCGTGGGAATTCGCCAATCTGACCATTTTTGGTGATCCGTCTGTAAACCTCCGCGCCGGAGCGCCGTACGAGCCTGTGATTTCGCACAATCCAGAAATTTTAGTCGGAGCCTCATCTTTCAGCGTAACCGTCACCAGTCCCGCCGGACCGGTTAAGCGCGCCATGATTTGCGGCATGAATCAAGACGTCTATGCTACGGCGGTGACCAACGTCTCTGGACAAGCCACCCTAACTTTCGATCCACCGATCTCCGCACCCGGCACCTTGACCGTGACCGTCTCCGGCGGTGATATGATCCCCTACATTGTCGATTTGGATATCATTCAGCCGAACGGTGCCTACGTGATCTACGAGGATCATACCATCCAGGACGACCTCACCGGCAACGGCAACGCTCAACTCGAATTTTACGAAACGGTGGAAATGGGCATGACCGTAACCAACGACGGCGTATCGGATGCGGCCAATGTCAACGCTCTTCTTTCAACGGATAATCCCCTGGTGACCATCAATCGCGATTCCGCCTGGATCGGCGAAATCTCCGCTGGAGCTTCTTCTGTCGTTGATCGTGCCTTTGAATTTTCAGTCGATCCGGAGATAGAAGACGGCGATCCCGTGGTGTTTCTGTTGAACACCACCGATGGCGTAACCATCTGGGAGAGCGAATTTTCCATCATTGCCCACTCCCCCGATATCGTCTTCTCTGACCTACTGATAGACGATTCCATAGGCGGCAACGGAGACAGTACGCTCGCTCCCGGTGAAACCGCTGACTTGATTGTCACCCTGGGCAACGCGGGATCTTATATCGGCGAAAATATCGAAACCGTTCTTTCCTGCGATAACGCGCAAGTTACTATAAATACCGCTATGGTGAACTGCGGCAATATTGAGCCCGGCACCGAATTTCGCGTTACCTTTAACGTCACCGTCGAACCGGATTTCTATCCGCCCGGCAGTTTCCCGGACTTTACTATCGGTATAAATGGCGATCATGGCTACACCGGCGAAGCCGGATTTGCCACCACTATCGGTGACGCCGTCTCTATGCCCACCGGACCCGATAATTACGGGTACCTCGCCTATGACCAGTACGATTATCCCTTCTTCACATCGTATGAATGGATTGAACTGGTTCCCGATTCCGGCGGCGTCGGCAACCGCATCCCTTTCACGCAAATCGATCAGGTTTATCATCTGGCATTACCATTCGACTTCCAGTATTATGGCATTACTTATGACAGTCTGACCGTTACCACTCCAGGACACATCTGCATGGGTGTGACGAATGAGATCGACTACACTTCTTCTACCATCCCGAATGAAGATGGCCCGCCTGCGATGGTTAGCGCCATCTGGGGTGATCTGGATCCGGCAGGAGCAACTGTCGGAGGGGATGCCGGGGGTGTCTGGTATCAATACAATCAAACCGGTCATTATTTTGTGATAGAATATAATTATGTGCCCTGGTATGCTCTCGCTTACGATGGTCATACAACCTATGAAATAATCCTGTATGATCC
>JALGZU010000707.1 GCA_025774735.1 candidate division LCP-89 bacterium
AAGAGACCTGCGAGGCATTCCAGATGTGGTTGTGAGTGCCGGGCATCTGGAGACCGGAGGCGAGGGTGGTGACCTTGGCTCCTAAGATATTATATACGGCAACCGTAGCCTCCTGCGGCGCGGGCAGCGAAAAGCTAATCCAGGTGACAGGATTGGCGGGATTGGGGCCGATACTGAAATCCAGTTTGGGATAGGGAATATCGGGTCTCCTTGGTCCGACTTCAGAACCGGGTACGCCGTGGAAGAAGAGAATACCGCCATTCATTTCACCCACAAAGATATCTTTATAATCATCCCCGTCTATATTACAGAACCAGGCACAAGGATAATGAACCTCCAATGGCAGATAAGTGCGAGTTATAAGCTCCATATTGGGATTTTGGAGGGTGCCATTATTTTGGTAGAAACGAAGGTTGCCCCCTTCTGGCTCATTCCAGGTGTTTTCAAAGAACAAATCCAGGTCACCGTCATTATCGATGTCGTAAAATCGAAGTTGTCTCTGTTTGCCTGAAGTCATCTCTATTCCCTGCCAGTTGGAAACAGAATCCTCATAAATATCACCAGCACTGCTATTGTCCGTGAGGAATAGATCAAAGTCGCCGTCAGAATCGATATCCGCAAGAGCGGGAGAGATAAGTTCACCGTATTCACCGTAGATAACACGGTCAGTATAGTGGTTGAAGAGGGGTTGGTATATAGTGCCTTCATTCAGGTACAAGTGAAGTTTCGGTGGTCCCGGAATAATCCCTTCTCCTGCGAACAGGTCATAATCCCCATCAGCGTCGATATCGCAGAAGTAAGGCATGATACTTTCCAGGCTGATTCCCTGGAAGTATTCTTCCTCCAAAGAAAATGCTGGATTTAAGGAGTCACCACTATTTATGAAAAAGCGAATTTCATCGCCAGCCCCGACAAACAGATCTAGATCCCCATCTGCATTTATATCAATTAGCTGTTGTCGAGGATCGTTACCTACATCGATGGTTAAATAATTGGATGTCACGTATTCAAAATTGGGAGTCAGTGCGTTTCCCGTGTTTTCATAGAAAAAAACATCTCCCATTGTCTGAAAATTGCCTGTAGGTTCCCGTCCCACAAACAGATCAAAGTCGCCGTCATCATCAATATCGCAGAATTCGGGGGAGGCGTATTCACCCACATCGATCCCCAGCCAGTTGATCACCGGCGTCCCGAAATTCCAGGTAAGAGAATCGCCGCTGTTTTCATAGTACCAGATATTGCCGTTGCTGTTGCCGATGAAGAGATCGTAATCGTTGTCGGCGTCGAGGTCGCAGAAGGTAGGATTGGCTGAATACCCCACATCTATGGATTCAAAAGTGCTGGTGATCAAGCTAAGCTGAAATTATAGTCTTCTGGCGTGCCGATGTTTTCGAAGTAATAAATACCTCCCCAATAATCCCCAGTAAAAAGATCATAATCCTGATCACCATTTATATCAACAAACGCAATTCTATTAACCCATTCAGCTCCTGTGAGCGAATCGGCAATGAGCTCGAAAACGATCTGTCCTCCTGAAGATTGGTTTTCAAAATACCTCACAACACCCGTATTGTCCGCCAGCAGGATATCCTCATCGCCATCGGCGTTTATATCACAAAACTCAAGGGTGACTTTCGCATCGAGCGAATCGATTGGCAAGTACGGTAAATCAGACCATTCGAATGCAGCTTCATTTGCTGTGCCAATATTAATGAATGAGAATAAGTCGCCACTGAAGTTCCCGATGAGAAGTTCATAGTCTCCATCCAGATCCATATCACCAAATGCAGGATTGCTGTAGCTCATACCAAAAAACCAAGGTATAGGAACATCTCTCCCTTCTACGGTAAGGGGTATGGTGTCCAACTCCTGTTCAAACGGAAAATCCTGCGCCCAGACCAGAACAGGTAGGAGTAATAGAATCCACCACTTCATTATAATCCCCTTATAGCAATACTCGAAAGTAATTTCCCTTATTGTCATTGCGAGGAATCCGCCATACGGCGGATGACGAAGCAATCTCCTATCCTGGGTTATTGAGATTGCTTCGCTTCGCTCGCAATGACCTTCCCTTTTACATCGCTGTTTTAGGAAATTACTTTCGAAAACCCACATATAAAAATCAAAAGGGCGAATCTTTTACGTAAATCGATCCGCCCCTTTTGCGTCAAGCCCTTTGTCCTCCACAATCTATTTCATCAGCACCATTTTTGAGACGGCGCTGAACTCCCCCGCTTCGATGCGGTACAGGTAAACACCCGACGCCAGCCCTGAGCCGTCGAAAGTCACTGCGTGCGACCCTGCATCCCGCCAGCCGTTCACCAGGTCCGCAACCAGCCTCCCGGCAACGTCGTAAATTCTCAGGCTGATCAATGACCTCTTGGGCAGGTTGAAGCGGATCAGCGTGGCGGGATTGAAGGGATTGGGCGCGTTCTGGAAGAGGGCGAATTTTACCGGCAGTTCAGGTGAATCGCCGGGGATTATCCCGGTAGCCGATGCCAGGGCGTTTTCGTAGGCGCCGATGTCGGGCACGCTTCCCGCCGGACCCGGCCTCGGGTTGCCCTCGATGTCAAACGAGGGAGCGA
>JALGZU010000316.1 GCA_025774735.1 candidate division LCP-89 bacterium
CGTCATTATGGTTGATCCGCAGCAATTAGGTCAGGTCTTCATGAATCTGATTATCAACGCGGCAGATGCTCTGGATTCCCAGGGACGCGGAACACTCACTGTCGGGACGCGCTTTGACCGGGAGTGCACTTCGGTCGTCGGCTTTGTCGAAGACGACGGTCCGGGCATCCCACAGCAACACTTAGAAAAGGTCTTCGATCCATACTTCACCACAAAGCCCCAGGGAAAAGGTACCGGTTTGGGACTGTCCATCGTCCGCTCCATCGTCGAAGCACACGGCGGACAGGTCGTCGTTCGTTCCACCCCTGGAGAAGGAACGCTCGTCGAGTTCGTGCTTCCTTTAGCTCCCTAAACTGATCCAACCACAGTTCTCACCACAGCATCCATCCCTTCATTCAGGCTTATCAGCGTTGTCTCGCGAGCACACCGGTGTGCGGTCAAGTCTACTCTTCTCTGTCTTTTATTATCTATAAATTTAATAATAACACTCTATTATGTTCTGGTATGGGATTTGTTTATAGGTTAATCAGAAATGGCAATGATCAACCCTGGGATTTAAAATGAGCAATCGATTCTTCAAATATTCATTAAGAGTTGTTCCATATTTAGCCCTCACCGGAGCAGGTATCGTGCTGCTTTTTTGGATTCTCTATTTCACGGGGGCGTATGTTCCCGGCGGATCTGACAACCCGGTCGTAGATGGATTCGAATCAGCGTTTCCGGCGGCGGATGCCATTCTCGCCCTTTCGCTAATCGGTGCGGCTATCGGCATATTGCGCAAGAAGTCCAGCGGACCTTTTTTTCTGGTTGCCGCAGGATCCATGTCGGTTTACCTCGGCATTCTCGACATCAGCTTTTACTGTCAAACGCCCGTTTATGGGGAAGTCGATCTCTCTTCTATGTTCTGCATTTTTATCAACGTCGCTTGCATCGGCGGCGGAATCTTCGCTCTGGTTTTAAGTTGGCAATTGTGGAGGATAAAATGAGCTTCATCGGAACTCTTCCAGCACATATGACGGCCTTGGTGGTCATCAAAAAGTACGACGCAATCTTCCGGATATGCAGTTTTGCGTTCCTGCGCTCCTACTGGATCACGATGCGTCCCTACCTGCTGTTCGTCTCCGGGATCACCGGGATAGCAGGGTTGTCGTTTGCGCCGGTACTGTCTCTGCCCATAACGCTGCTCCTGGGTACAGTGTTCTTCCTTTCGTACGGATTCGGGCAGGCGTTGACCGACTGCTTTCAGATGGATACCGACGCTCTCTCCTCGCCTTACAGGCCCTTGTCGCAAGGAATCATCCAGCGGGAGGATATTCTTCGGGTCAGTCTTTTAGGTCTGGTCCTTTCGGGCATCATCGTGGGATTGTGTTCTCCCGTAAACATTTTCCTATCCACCTGTGCTGTATTAGGATTGGCAACTTACACCTACTTCAAGAGGCGCTGGTGGGGAGGTCCCTGGTACAACGCCTGGATCGTGACGGTGCTCTGTTTAATCGCGTACGTGGCAGGTGTGGGCTGTTACCAGGGAGAGGTGGTGGTCAGCCTGCCGATGCTGGCAACTTTCGGCGTTGTGTTCTTCGGATACGCCAATTTCGTATTGACCGGATATTACAAGGACATATCGGCGGATCGATCTACGGGGTACAACACATTGCCGGTGAGATTCGGATTGAGAATCTCGACTTTCGTCAGCCATTTGCTTTCGGTTGGAGCCCTTCTCTCATGTGGAGTGGCCTTGACTCTGATCATCGATGTTGATGATCCGGTTGTCAGGATCCTGCCGCCTCTGGCGTTTGCAGCGGCCGGTCTGTGCGCTTCGGGTATTGCACAATTTCGTTTGCATAGGATCAGGCACGAAGGCGAAGCCCACGGAGCCATAGTTCCCGTTGTCTATGCCTATGTTTTGTTACTATCGTCCATCGCGGCCGCAATGAAGCCGGGGTGGATTATGGCGCTGATCGTCTACTACGGCGTTTTTGTCTGGACGATGCGCTCGAGACCGGTACGAGAGCAGATATAGGGGAGGATTATGATGGTTGTTGTTCTTAATCCAAAGGCAGGCGGCGGAAGAGCCCTGCAAAAATGGGCGGCCGTCGAGCCGCGTATCAAAGAGCAGTACGGACAATTCCGGGTAATCCAATTGGATGCCATTGAGGATATGCGGGAGGCCGTGAGCAGGATGCTGAGAGACGGTGAGCGTCAATTCATCACTGCTGGAGGGGACGGGACGGTCAACTGTTTGCTGAATGCCCTTATAAACGCTACCTCCTGGTCCATTTTACCTGATATCACAATCGGGGCAATTGGCCTGGGGTCGAGCAACGACTTTCACAAACCTTACGACACCTGCGCTTGGATCGACGGGATTCCTTGCCGGTTGAATTTCGATACGGCGCGGCTGCGGGACATCGGCGTCATTGAGTACCAAGATACCACTGGAGGCCTCCGAAACCGATATTGGCTCTTGAACGCGAGCGTGGGGCTTACAGCCGATGCCAATGACCGTTTCAATGATCCCGATGCGGTGCTGTGCAGCCTGAAACGTTGGACCACTCAGGGAGCTATCATTTTTGCCGCGCTCCGTACCCTCTTAACCCATCTGAATCAGGATATGGTCATCGCAGTTGATCATGATACTTCTTATCGGTACAAAGTCACCAATTTGGGGATCGTAAAAAGCCCGCACTTTTCAGGTCATTTCTGCTATGATTCGCTTTTTGAACCCGACAGCGGGAATTTATACATGCATTTGAGCGAAAATATGTCCCTGTACAGAGCCATTCTCACAATGTCTAGGCTGTTGAGGAGACGTTTTCTTGGTTCTCCCGGGACGCGTACATGGCAGTGTTCCGAGATCAAGATTCATTCGGATCGGCCGTTTGCCCTGGAATTTGATGGGGAAGTCGTCAAAACTCAATCAGCCGAATTTGCCGTAAGATCAAAGGCCTTGAAGGTATGCTCATGTTGACTGAAATTCGTGAAAACGCCCTAATCAACGCCCTGGTAGGGCAACTGCCGCGCACTTCTTCCCAGCTAAACCGTCTGCATGAGAGTGATGCTGAGCTCATCAGGTTACCCGGTATGAACGGTATTTTGGCTGTCACCACCGACAGCCTGGTCGAAGAGATCGAACGGGGACTTTACGAAGATCCTTATCTGATCGGCTGGATGACCGTGATGATCAACGCAAGTGACTTAGCGGCTGTGGGAGCTGATCCCATCGGCATTCTGGTGTCGGAGACCCTCTCCGAGGATGCAGATAAAGAATTTTTAACTGAACTTCAAAGGGGCATCCATGAAGCCTGTACTGCATCCGGGCTTTGCGTCTTGGGCGGAGATACTAATTTCTCAGACCGATTGCAGATGGGCGGGTGCGCTCTGGGAATTATTGCCGATGGTGAGCCTCTTACCCGAAAGGGATGCAAACCGGGAGATCTGTTATTCGCATCCGGTCCGTTAGGACAGGGAAGCAGCTATGCTTATTGGAAGCTGGCCTCGAATTCAAATGAAGGTGGAATTCATCATCAATACAAGCCGTTTGCACGAATGAACCAAGGCAGATTGTTAAGAGAATTCGCCACCTGTTGCATGGACAGCAGCGACGGTGCGCTGGCAACGCTCGATCAATTGATGCGGCTAAATAGATTCGGTTTCATTCTGGATACCCCTCTCGAAAAAATCCTGCACCCTGATGCCTCCCATCTGTCAACGAAGCTGCGAATCCCGCCCTGGATAATGCTGGCGGGACCGCATGGAGAGTTCGAATTGATCTTCACAGTGCCACCACCGAAAGCTGAATCTTTTCTAACAGAATCAATGAAGATCGATTGGCATCCCAACTTTATGGGTCAAGTAATTGGATACTACAATACCGAGCGATATTTCGGCTTGCATCAAGATAAAGTAGGCGATCAAAATGATCAGCAGAATATTGTTAGTCGTTATCGAGATATTCTTCGTTTTCACCATCAGGGAGGTTTTCGCCCACGGGGCGAAAGTCGAGTTGTTTCTGAACGGCGGACAGAGCATCAAAGGCGAACTCCTGGCCGTTCAAGACAGCGTCCCCGTTATTATCACATCGGGTAAGCAATCTATAAATGACTTGATTTGCACTCAACCCC
>JALGZU010000317.1 GCA_025774735.1 candidate division LCP-89 bacterium
CTGTCGACAGGTTGTCCAGCACGATAACTTCGTGCCCGTTTTCTACGAACAAATCGACGACATGCGATCCGATAAAGCCCGCTCCTCCGGTGACCAGTATTTTCATGGGTATTCCTTTTAGTCCTTAGAGTTTATTCACTTGATTCATCAGTTCAATCTTCATCAATCAATCACAACGCCCTGTACGCAATATCCCTCCGGTAAAACTTCTCTTCGAAATCGACGCTGTCAACGCCCTTGTAGGTTAGATCCAGGGCGTTGGGCAGGTCATCCCCCCGCGCCGTCACGCCCAGCACGCGGCCGCCGGAGGTGACGATCCTGCCGTCCTTGAGGCTCGTCCCGGCGTGGAAGACGGTGACGCCGTCGGGAACATCGTCCAGGCCGCTGATGACCTTGCCCTTCTCGTAGCTGCCCGGATAGCCGCCCGAAGCCAGTACCACGCTGACCGCCGCGCCGGGGTGGAATTCAACATTGTATCCGCCGAGGCCGCCGTCAATCGAAGTAAGCATGAGATCGAGCAAATCCGATTTCAGCATGGGCAGGACCGCCTGCGTCTCCGGATCGCCGAAACGGACGTTGTATTCGAGCACCTTTGGGCCGGTTTCCGAGATCATCAGCCCCAGGTAAAGGCAGCCGGTGAACCGGGCACTCTCACCTTTCATGCCTTCCAGCGTGGGACGGAGGATCTCCTCTTCGATCCGCTGCTGTAATTCGGGAGTGATCACAGGAGCGGGGGCATAAGCACCCATGCCGCCCGTATTGGGGCCACGGTCACCCTCCTGTAGCCGCTTGTGATCCTGCGAAGACGTCAGGCAGACGTAGTTCTCACCATCGGTCAACGCCAGGATGCTGGCTTCCTCACCCGTTAAGTACTCCTCGATCACCACCTGGGATCCTGCGTCGCCGAAGCGGTTATCGATCAGGATGCTCTCCAGGGTATTTTTGGCTGCTTCCCGGTTCTCGCAGATGATCACCCCCGTACCCGCAGCCAGGCCGGAGGCCTTGATCACCACGGGTATCCCGTATCGCTCCAGGGCTTCGTTGGCGTAAACGTAATTGTCGAAGGTGTCGAATTTCGCTGTGGGAATGTTATGCCGATACATGAACTGCTTGGCGAATGCCTTGGATCCCTCCAACTGCGCCGCCGCCTTGCTCGGGCCGAAAATTCTCAATCCGCCCGCCCTGAATGTATCTACGATCCCCTCCACCAGGGGAGCTTCGGGACCGGCGACGGTCAGATCTATCCCCTCCGAATTGGCGAAGGTGAACAATTCGTTGATGCTGTCCGCTCCTATTGATACGCATTCGGCGATCTGCGCGATGCCTGCATTGCCGGGAGCGCAATAGAGTTGGGTTAGTTTGGGACTCTGGGCGAGTTTCCAGCAGAGAGCATGCTCCCGTCCACCCGATCCGACGACCAGTACTTTCACTTTTGGGGCCCCTCTTCCTTTAACCTGTTTATCTCGTCGCGCAGCCTGGCAGCCCGTTCGAATTCCAGAGCTGTGGCAGCCACGTTCATCTCCTTCTCCAGCCGCTCGATGACCTCCTCGTATTCCAGTTGCGTCAAGAGATCCTGCCGCGCATCCCGGATCAACCGGTCCGCTTCCTCGCCTGATGCCGCCTTGGCGTCAGCGGCTGTGGTCGCCTTGAGGATCTCCTCGACCGTCTTGCGGATGGTCTGCGGCGTTATGCCATGCTCCCTGTTATACTCAGCCTGAGCCTGACGGCGGCGCTCGGTTTCAGCGATCACCTTACGCATGGATTCGGTGATGCCGTCGGCGTAGAAAATCACGCGCCCTGCCGCGTTGCGGGCGGCGCGCCCGGAAGTCTGCATGAGCGACGTTTCGCTGCGTAGAAAGCCCTCTTTATCGGCGTCCAAAATCGCCACCAGTGACACCTCAGGCAGATCCAGGCCTTCGCGCAGCAGGTTGATCCCGACCAGTACGTCGAACTCCGCCAGGCGTAGATCCCGCAGAATCTCCACCCGGTCGAGAGAATTGATCTCCGAATGCAGGTAGCGTACATTGATACCCACACCGGTCAGGTATTCGGTCAGATCCTCGGACATCCGCTTGGTCAGAGTAGTCACCAGAATCCGCTCCCCCCTTTCGATCACCTGGCGAATCTCTTCGATCAGGTCGTCAATCTGCCCGGCCACAGGCCGCACCACGATTTCAGGATCCATCAAGCCGGTCGGGCGGATGATCTGTTCAACGATAATGCCGCCGCTTTTTTCCAGTTCGTAATCTCCGGGAGTGGCGCTGACGAAAACCACGTTTTCGATCAGGGATTCCCATTCGGAGAAGACCAGGGGGCGGTTATCCAGCGCCGAGGGCAGCCGGAATCCGTAATCCACCAGCACTGTTTTGCGCGCCCGGTCGCCGTTGTACATTCCCCGGATTTGCGGGACGGTCACGTGAGATTCGTCCGCGATCATCAGGAAATCTTCGGGGAAGTAGTCGATCAGGGTCCAGGGCCTCTCGCCGGGCTTGCGGCCCGCCAGGTGGCGGCTGTAATTTTCAACGCCGGAACAGTAGCCCACCTCCCGCATCATTTCGAGGTCATACTTGGTGCGTTGTTCGAGCCGTTGGGCTTCGACCAGCTTGCCATCGCGCTTCATGTCCGCCACGGTATCGGTCAGCTCGGCTTCGATCGCCTTGGCAGCTTCCCGCAGTCCCGGCAGGGTAGTGACGAAGTGCTTGGCGGGATAGATGGCCGCCTTCTCCTTCTCTTCGATCATCTCCCCCGTCAGGATGGAGAAACGGGAGATGCGCTCCAGCTCTTCCCCCCAGAATTCGAGCCGGATGGCTTCCTCTTCGTAGGCCGGATGAATTTCGATAACGTCGCCACGCACGCGAAACGACCCGCGCGGAAAGCCCACATCGTTGCGGGTGTAATAGATATCGATCAGCTTGCCCAGAATCTCCTTGCGAGGGTACTTCATCCCCTTTTCAACGAAAAGAAGTAGTTCGCGGTAGTCTTTGGGCGATCCGAGGTTGTAGATGCAGGAGACCGAGGCTACGATGATGACGTCGTCTCTCTCCATCAATGAGGAGGTTGCCCGCAGCCGCAGCCGGTCGATTTCGTCGTTGATGGAGGTCTCTTTTTCGATATAGGTATCGCTGGAAGGAAGGTAGGCTTCCGGCTGGTAATAGTCGTAATAGCTGATGAAATATTCGACGGCATTGTGCGGGAAAAACCCCTTCAGTTCGCCGTAAAGCTGAGCGGCGAGGGTCTTGTTGTGCGACATCACCAGGGCAGGCCGTCCCCAGCGCGCGATGACGTTGGCCATGGTGAAGGTTTTGCCCGATCCGGTCACACCCAGGAGGGTCTGATGCTTCTGATCCTGGCGCAAGCCTGCTTCCAGCTTATCGATCGCCTGCTGCTGATCGCCGCGAGGTTGAAATTCACTGACTAACTTAAATTCGGCCATATCAGGTGCATTAAATAACTGCTAAAATGTAAGACGCGAATCGTCAAAAGTCAAGGTAAAAGATGCCTTCGCATCGAAACTTCACGAAACTCTGACGCATTTCTGACATTCCGTCAGGATAGGGTGCGATTGTACTGGAAGCCTGCAAATTCCCGTCACCCGAAGGAACTGAACAGGGGTATCACCTGTTTCATCTATTGAGTTTCAATCGAGATTGGGGAGGTATTTGCGATGAAAGGATCCAGGGACCCAGTCATGACTGTCTCTTCGAATAGCGTCAGGTTAATCCTAACTGTAGTGCTGATGCCGGTGTTTATACTCTCCTCGACAGCGCAAGATAAGTACAAAACCGGTCCGGCGCCTGTTTACCAGGAAGAAAAATACAAGACCGACCTCGAATTTGCCCGGTTCCT
>JALGZU010000318.1 GCA_025774735.1 candidate division LCP-89 bacterium
GTATCCGGGTGACGTTCTGTCAGAGGACAGCTTCAACTTCGGAAAGCTGGCCAACGACGGTGTTCCCGGACCTTACCACGAATGGACGGCTTACGGCTGGGGTGTGGAACCTGCGGTTTCTTCCCCCGCACCAACGCACTACGCTATGCAGCCGGCCTACCCGAATCCGTTCAATCCGGAAACACAGCTCAGTTTCACTCTGCCAGAGAACAACCACGTTTCGCTTAAGATCTATGATCTTTCCGGGCGCGTTGTGGCGACTCTTTACGACGGCTGGTATCCCGCCGGCAGTTACGATGCGACCTGGAGCGCCTCGACTCTGCCCAGCGGGGTCTACTTCGCCCGTTTCGAAGCCGGCGAGGTTCAGCAAAGCCAGAAGTTGTTCCTGATGAAATAATTCAAGCTAAAGAATTCTAAAAATATAGGCGGGCAGGATTGCCCGCCTATTTTAATGTCACGAACTCTCAGATCCCCGTGACAGTGGAAAACGTGCAAAGCGCGTTATCGCAAGAAAAAAATACTACAAATTGTGAAAAAATATACTTGACATTTGGTGATAAAAATTGTATATTTAAAACAGATAAATTCGATAATACCCCTATAAATCAGAGTATTTTATTTATTGGGTAGGCTATCATGAAGGAATTCCTTACCACCGGTGAAGCGGCGTCGCTGTGTTCGGTCACGCCGGACGCGGTGTTGAAATGGGTCAAGGCGGGAAAGATCCCAGCTAAGAGGACCCCGGGCGGCCACTGCCGCATTCACCACAGCGACCTTACGACTCTACTTCAGAAGCGAGCCGACGTCCTCCCGGGTGAGAATTTACAGGAAAAATCCTTCCAATACTGCTGGGAATTCAACGCCGCTTCAGGGGAGCTCAAATCCGGATGCCGGGATTGCATCGTCTATCGGTCCCGTGCGCACCGCTGCTATGAGATGAGCGATCTTCCAAGCGAGACCGGGCATGCGAAGATTTTCTGCACCGAATCCTGCGAATCGTGCGACTACTATCACCTGGTGCGCTGGCAGAAGCAGAATCTGCTCATCGTCACGGACAAGCCCAGGCTTCGCCGATCGATCGAATCGAGCCAGGCCGAAGAGTTAAACCTGCGATTCACCGACTGCGAATATCACTGTTCCATGGTTATCGAGAGTTACCGTCCGGATTATGTGATTCTAGACTGTTCCATGGGCACGGAGTTGGCCCGGCAATTCGCCCGCAACATCGCGGCCGATCCCCGGATACCGCTCATAAGAATCATCATGGTCGGCCACAGGGACGAGTTTCCAAAAGAATGCGACAAGGATATATTCGCCCTGGTGGATGGCCCATTGACTGCCAGAGTTCTGAAGGAATTGATCGGCAATCTCGCTGAAGGCGAGCTGTCCGGTCTGAAGGCTGTGAATTAAGGCGGTCGGAAGAGGAAAGGGTGCGTCCATATCAGGAAGTTACGACTCAGGGGATCCTGAGGAGGAATAAATAGAGAAGCCCGACGGGTCAGCTCAGTTACAAACCACCCGTCGAGCCCGGTGCAACGATCAGCGGATTCCGAACTCAGTCCGGACTCCGGTACCATTGCCACTCTTTCAATATACGAAGAGCGTGCCCACTTGTCAAGTGGTATCGCCCCAACACCCTCTTCATTATCCCCGATTATCTCCTGAGAACAATCCCTCAGGCTGTCGCTAACGATTCACTCTTCATCCGACAATTCCATAATGATACAGGAGGAACTGTCATGGACGCACATCCCGACCAACCCGGTCTCGAGAGTGAGGATGGTTATCTCAAAGAGATGTCCAGCTGGACCCGGGAGCTCGCTGAAAAGCTCGCCCAGAGAAACGACATCGGCCCTCTGAATGAGGATCACTGGAAGGTGATCGAGTACGTCAAGGTCTATTACGAAACTAATCACCAGGGCCCGCCAATCGTCAAGCTGTGCAAGGATACCGGCATGACTAGAAAATACGTCTGCGAACTGTTCCCCTGCGGGTACGTTCGTGGCGCCTTCAGGTTAGCCGGTCTGCCCCGCCCTGCGGGCTGCATATAGGTGAACTCGAGACTGTAGATTGAACGCGTTTGGGGCAAAACTGTCCGGTCGAAATAGTTTCCCACAATACTACTCAGAAAGGAAGGAATCTTGAACGGTTTTATCGCCATCGGTCTGCCCTATCTCACCGTCCTGGTCTTCATACTGGGCATGGGATACCGCCTTTATGTCTGGGCAAAAACACCACAGCCCGGAAAGATGACCCTCTTCCCGGCTCCTCCTCCCGGCAGTGGCACCACCTGGGGTATAATCAAGAGTTCACTTTTCTTCCCCGGTCTTTTCAGAGGCGACAGGAATCTCTGGATAGCGGCCTGGGTGTTCCACGCTGCGCTGGCCCTGATCATCCTGGGGCATTTGCGTGTTTTCACTTCCCTATTCGACCGGATCATGACGGGGATGGGAATCGAGGTGGACAGCCTCAGTGCCACCTCCGGCGGCGCCGCGGGCATCGTGATTCTCATCACTGCGATCTGGCTCTTCCTACGCCGGTTCGGCATCCGGAGGGTGCGGGAGATATCCAACGTCTCGGACTTTTTCGCCCTGGTGCTCGTTCTGGCGATTATCGTTACCGGTGATGTTATGCGATTCGGCGCTCATTTCGATCTGAACGTCACCCGGGCTTACTTCGCTCACCTCTTCACTTTTTCATACACCGGCATGGTCATACCCGCCAGCGGGGCGTTCTGGACGCATTTCATCCTGGTTCAACTCCTGATCATGTACATCCCCTTCAGTAAAATCCTGCATTTCGGGGGAATTTTCTTCACACATTCGCTCATTCAAAAATCATAGATAAAGGAATCGAACCGTGGCAAACAACGTAACAGTCACAGGCGAAGAGCTCCGGCGAGAGGTGATCGACGCCATCAAGGCTATCGATAAGGGTCCTCAGGTTCTGAAATTATACATGGATATGTGCGCCAGGTGTGGCACCTGCGCAGAGCAGTGTCCGGTCTATTACGGAGAGCCCACAAAGCTGCGCAATCCCGTTCTGCGTTCGGATCTGATACGGGGCGTCTTCAAAAAACACGCAACGACTACCGGGAAACTGTTCGGTAAGTTCGACGGTGCCGGGGATTTCGATGGCGACATCGAACAGTTCGTGGATGCTTTCTATGAGTGTACCGGCTGCCGCAGATGCGCGACCTATTGTCCCTTCGGGATCGATAACTCGGTCATCACCCGCAAAGGCCGTGGCATCGCCGATAAATTGGGGTACACCCCCGAGACAATGAACAAGGTGGTTCAGATCTCCTTGGAGACTTGCAACACCGATGGTGCTTCTCCAGAAGCGTTCAAATCAGCAATCGAATTTCTTGAAGAGGAGATGAAAGACGAACACGGCATCGACATCAAAATTCCCGTCGATGTGGAAGGTGCCGAGTACTTCTATGTTCCACCCTCCGGGGATGTGCTGGTTAATCCCGAGGCTACGACGGGAATTGCCAAGGTATTCTTTGTTCTGGGGATGGAAGACAAATGGACCATGAGCTCCAAGTGCTTTGACGGTGCAAACTACGGTCTCTTTACGGGCAACGATGCCGACATGAAGGCGGATAACAAACCCTATGTGGAAGAAGCCAAGAAACTGGGCGTCAAATACATGTTCATGGGGGAGTGCGGCCACGCCTACCGAATCATGAAGATGATGATGGAAAAAGCGAAGTGGTGGGGTGAGCTCCCCTTCAAGGTCATCAACTGCATGGAATGGACGGCTGAACAGATTAAAGCAGGCCGGCTCGAATTCGACAAGAGCAAGAATCCCATGCCGGTGACCTAT
>JALGZU010000319.1 GCA_025774735.1 candidate division LCP-89 bacterium
GTGCAGGGACTCGTCGTTTTCATTCTCGTCTTCGTCGTCGAATAACGCCTCAGCCATGACCATGGCTTCGGAGACCGCCTCGGCGATGTCCTCGTCGCTGGAGCCGATCAGATCGATCAGGAGTTCCGCCGCCTCATGCGGACGGATGCTTACGGTCGCTTCGATGGCGGCCAGCAGCAGGTATTTAGACGTTTTTTCCGTGGTGATCAGATCTACAATGTGCGGCCAGGCCTCATCCACTTCCCAGTTTCCTGCGGCGCAAACCGCGTGATAGTGAATGTCCCGGTTTTCCGTTTCAAGCGCCTCGAGAATCTGCTCTTTGAATCCTCGTACAAAGCCCATGCAAAAGACAGCTGTAAGCTTCCAGGCTTCATCGTTGCTGAAATACGCCTCATGAATCGCATCCCGGTGCCAATCCTGTGGCGCACGCACTGATGCCTCGAGAATCCGCCGCCGCACTTCTTTCGGGGTGTCTGTATCCATATAGAGCTTGCAAAGCGACTCCTGGATTTCATGAAACGTGTTTTCCGAAATCGGTACATCTTCGGCATCCTCGAACCCGTCTATATAAGCGTATTCGAGGGCCGGTCCCAGAGATATTGCCGCCCTCGCGCGAAGACTATCTGAACCCTTACCCCCGCCCACAATTGCGAGCAGTTCATCGGCGAGTTCATCGTTGATGACCACGGAATCACCGGCCAGCTCGGCGGCAAGCATACGCTCGGATTCATCGGCCTGGCTGTCGCGTAGAACGCCTAAAAATATCCCGGCGGCACCTTCCGGCCATTCCCAGGGTGGAGTGTCTGTAAAGTTCTTGAGGTCCATGTCGTCCCCTTCCAGCAGAACAAGAAATTCGTTATTATAGAAATCTATATAACAATACAGTCCAAACAGTCAAATAGATTTGAAACCAGGAATATGGGAGAAGAGAAAATTAAAAAATTATCTTGCCATTAAAGATTTGGGAATAAATGCCGATATTAGGACCGAGATATTATCTGATATTATTATTTAGGGAGGAAAATATGGAAACTGTCTGCGACGGCTGCCAAAAAGAACATAATACCAAGGGTAAAATATTAAATGATAGCCATAAACACAGTTGTAACTGCCAAACCCACGATGAAGACATAAAAATAGACGGGGGATTGGATCAAGTTGCTGCTGATTCCAAAGCTGAAAAAGAATCCGCCTCTGGAAAACATCAGGCTGAAGCAGCACAAAATCAAGAAGAGATGAAATCCAGAATTATTCAGGGCATAGAAGATTTACCCCCTATGCCTCAAGCTGTGCTTAAAATCCAGCAATTGATATCGGATCTTAATTCAGACACCGCGCAAGTAGCCGGCATCATTGAATCAGATCAGGCCATTGCCACGGAGGTTCTAAAAATGGCCAACTCGGCCTTTTACGGGATGAGCGGGAAGATCTCATCCATCCATCAGGCGTCGCTTTTATTGGGCTATCAAACTCTGGGAGAAATCGTTACCATGGCCGGTGCCGCTGATATTCTGGCCGGGAAAATGCCGGGATATGGTTACGACTCGCAGGAACTCTGGCAACACTCCCTCTCGGTGGCCTTCACCTCCAAAATGATCGCGGACATGAAACATAAAGACGTGATTCATGAGGCGCACACGGCCGGATTAATCCATGATGTGGGCAAAATCATCCTGGACAGACACATACTGGAAAACAAAGACCAGGTCGCTGCATATATGGCGCAGGAGGAAAAAACCTTTCTTGATGCCGAGAAGCACTTTTTCGGATTCGACCATGCCCAAATTGCATCCGAAATTTGTAAGACGTGGAAGATTCCGGAAAAGATCAGCCTGGCGATACGGTGTCACCATCAACCGTCTATTTCAAACGGTGATGAACTTTCCTATATACTCCACATGGCGGATCATATTTCGACGATGAGTGGCATCGGATACGATGATGATGATGCCCTGTACGAGCTTGAAAAAGGCGCCATGGATTTTATAGCGTTAAGTCCGGAAGAGGTCAGCGACATCACCCTGAAGGTCCTCGAAGCGATTGATCATCTTTAAGCCGGCATGTCAATCCCGTTTTTGACATGGATAAAGCAGAGTTAAATGCTTGACGGGTCGGGGTGCTTTTTATCACTTAAACTCCCCGACCCCTCAAATTATTGGCTTTTTTTCCCGCCCTCACATACCCCCTCACTATCTCGTTCTACTCCTGGGACGCGGTGTCGCACTGGCTTCATTGGATTGACATAGCTCACTGCCGTTCGCATCCGCTTCTCTTACCACGTAGTAGTAAGTAACGTTATTCACGACATCGGTATCGAGATAGGTGCTGTATCGCGAAGTTGTGGCTGCGATCAATGCGTAAGGCCCGCCCTCGTCCAGGCTGCGGTAGACGTTGTAGTGATCAGCGCCCGTATCCGTCCAGGTCAGCTGCACCTTGCCGCTTTTGGGCCTGGCGGCCAGATCGTCGATGCAATCCTGGATGCAGATGATGTCAAACTCCGTGCAGCACTGGTTATTTGTTTCGTCGCATTCGTTCACAGCTCCTGTTCCCGTGCCGTCGTCATCGGCCACAGCACATATATTGCGGGATCCGGTGATCGGAGGAGCGATCATCAGCGCCACATCTTCAAACTCACCCGGATTGAGGTCTTGAGTGGTCGGGACCGTTCCCAAAAGCACACCCCCGGCGTTCGGGTCACCCTCGTAAAAGGCCACGTTCACCGGAGCGGCGACGATATTGGAGCCGCCGTTGCCGATGCGGGCGGAAATATTAATTGCGCCGGGGCAGTCGCCGGTGTCCAACTGCAGAAATGATGCCGTCAGATCGGGTGCTGCCAGCACCGAACCCTCGGTTTGAACGTTCTGCCGGTAGTTGTTGAAGGACTCCCAGTTGTTCGGCTCGGGTGCCGGTATGCTGCCGTTGTCGTTGATGTTGGTTATGTGGTAGGTGTGCTGGTTCCACAGCCTTCGTGTCGTGACCCAGTTGTCCGTGGCGTCTCCATAGACATAAATGCCGCGCTGCGGTCCATAGCCGCAGTTATTGTTCGCTACGGCCACAATCTCGGCGTTGCCGTCGGCATCCACATCCGCTACCAATGGATACTCGTGCCAGGTGCATGAACTCAACGGCGTTTGAAAGAGCACAGCACCGTCGGTGCCGCGGTAAACCCGCAGAGTCAGCTCGTCGCTGTAGACAACTTCAGCACTGCCGTCACCCTCAAAGTCGAACACGGATGAGCCGGTGCGGTTCGAGCTGACATCCTGGGTGACGGCCGCCCACTTCAGACTCCCGTCAGTTTCGAATACGGCGTAACGCCTGGCGCCTGCTACGCCGATTTCCACATCCCCGTCATTGTCATAGTCGGCCACCGTGGGTGGCCCACCGGCACCGCCTCCGGGAATGGCTACCGGGCCCCATTTGATCGTTCCGTCGTGTTCAAGTAATCGCACCGTGCCGCCGGAAACCAGGACGATTTCGGGAAATGGATCATTATCAAAATCGGCCACGGCATTGGTGCCGTCGGGCACCGGTGCCATCCAGGCAACAGCGCCGGCAGCCGTGTACACGGTATTGCCGGCCACGATATCGGGGCTGCCGTTCATATCTACGTCCGCCACTAAAGACAGCGGCCCGACACTTCCCTGAGTACCCCTTCCGCCCGTGCCCGTCCAGCGGATCGTACCGTCGTTGTTCAGCACCTGGCGTCCGATCACGATTTCGGGGGTTGAATCCCCATCAAGATCAGCAATGCTGGGACCACCCCAGTTTATCGCTTCGAGAAAAGGGCTGCGCCATTTAAAACTGCCGTCATGCT
>JALGZU010000320.1 GCA_025774735.1 candidate division LCP-89 bacterium
TTGTCGCCGGGATAGATCTTGTAGAACTCAGGATAGTTGCCGCCCGTTGGCCACGCGAGTCCCGATCGGTGCGTGAGCAACATCCGCGCAGTGATCCTCGCTTCCCGATAGCCGGGATGCCTCACTCTGAATGGAAGGTAGTCATTAATATCTTCGTCGATCTTGAGTACACCTTGCTCCTGCAATTGCATGGCAGCGACACCGGCGAGGAGCTTGGATAAGGAAGTTACGAGATACACGGTATCCACGGTCGCGGGCTTCTTCGCTTCCAAGTCAGCGTATCCGTATGCTCGTTGCCAGACGATCGCATCGTCCCTCACGATGCAGGCGACGAGGGACGGGATTTTGTGCCGGCGCATCTCCTCTGAGATAGCGTGATCGAGATCCTTGTCCGTTGCTCGTTGAGGAGGACTCAGGCCAGCGGAGGTAAGAAGCACGGTGAGGCAGATTGACACAGAGGAAGACTGTCTCATCACCTTCATCCCTGAGGATCTGGAGGATTTCGTCGTTCTTCGGTCGGATATCGCTCTATGCATGGTGGGCATTGTTGGCACCGGGTGGTCAGCTCGCGGAAGGGGCTGCGTTCAGCGCCATTGGGGTCGACGGTGGCTGTAAATCGAGTCGCGTTGGCCGGCTCGTGAATGGAAGTTTAACACGGCAGGTTCCGGTGTGGGCGTCCGGCGAATCTGAACGGCCCGAAAGCAGGTGTCCCCCACATCTGACACACCATCGATTTCTCGCAACCCATATCGGTGGGCCGGATCTCGATCGGGTCTTGGGAGGGGAGGCTCACGGTTCGTATGCTCGGATGAGCACCAGGGTGTGCTCCAGCAGCTCTTTTCCTCCCGGAGAGCCGTGGCCAGGAACAATCAGGCGAGCTTTGCCGTACCTGGTCATCAGGGATTCGATGGTCCCGGGCCACTCCTCCAGCACCGCCTCACGGGTATTGCCGAGACGTTTGGAGGAGGCGGAGCGGACCGCGCATCCCCCGAAAAGGACCTTCTCACTAGGGATCCACACCACGATGTTGTCCGGGGTGTGGGCGCCTCCGTGATAGGCCAGAAACAGCTTCAGTGCGCCGACTGAAACTACAGTGGAATCCGGGAACGGGTTGCGGGGGACCTCGTGACCTGCCCGTTTCGCCAGTGTGACGGTCCGGTCCAGAGCGTACGAAACGGCCCCCATTTGGTGTGCCGCGGCCAACCCCCCAAGGCAATCCTCGTGGTAGTGCGTGGGAATCACGACTGTAGTCTCCGCACGAAACCGCCTCGAGATCCACTCGATCAGCGTTCTAGTTTGCTCGACGTTCCACGGCGTGTCGATGATCCCCGCCATTCCCTCAGCCAAGACGACCAGGCCGTTGGCGGGAACGCGGCCCGTCGAGGAGAACTCGGTGTAGGAGACGTGGCGCCAGAGATTTTCCGAGATCCGCTCGACCCAAATGTCGTCGGAAAGCGCCTCCCGTTCCTTTTCCTCTTCCGCTCCGGCCCCGATAGAAATCAACAGCATTACCGCGATCGCCAGGCCGGAAAAGCCGGCACGTATCATTGATTTCCTCAATTCCATCCTTTCCCTCCCGAAAAATCCAGTTGGCTCGAATCTAGTTCGAGTAGCTTTTCTCAGCGGTATCGTAGAGCCAGATGTCCATGTTCCCATCCCGTTCGGGGTCGACCGAATCGAAGGCGACAGTCCTTCCATCCGGCGAGAACACCGGACGGATGTCATGCGCATTCCGCGAGACGATCTTGGATGCTTTACCTCCTTCCGACGGGATTGTCCAGATATCGCCCCGGGACGCGAACAGGATTGTAGCTCCGTCCGGAGACCAGTATGAAAAATTCCCCTCCATGGACTCCGGGGTGATCATCATGGGTTTCCCGCCGCTGATGGACATTTTGTGTATGCGTCCATGGGCTCCCCGGTCATCGAAGGTGACATACTTTCCGTCAGGCGACACAGCTGGATGAAACCTCCCTCCCTTGGTGATGGGATTCAGCATTGCAAGCTCCACGGAGGCCACCGAGCCGGGAACGGCTGACAGATGGACCGAAGCTTCTATACAAGCAGATGTGAATTATCGTCCCGGGATCCGCTTCAATTTGTGATCTCGCTCCGGGTCAACGCCGCCTCCAGGTTCGCCAGCGAGCCAACGGTTCCATGGGCACCTACCAGGGTCTCCACCTCCAGTTCCAGTGTCTTGATGGTCTCCGCGAAGTGAATGGTGGCATCGCTGGCGGGGGGGATGGGGCCGCTCCTGGGAACCGCCAGGAGATCGGCCTCGAAGAGGATCTTCTCATTGGGCAGGTAGGCGATGAACAGTTCGTCGGCGTGAGGGTTTGGGCCGATGTTCACGATCTCCACCAGGTGGTCCTCATCCTTGAAGATTTTCTTGCGTTTCACCAGCTCGAAGTCGGGTTTGCGCCGCTCCTGTGAAAGGGCGTCAGCTGCCAGCGAGTAGGATGCTGAGGCCATCTGTTCGAAGTATTTCCTGTTGGCGGAGGTCGTGACGATCCTGGACTCTTCGGCCACGAAGGCGCGCATGCCGCCCGAGTGGTCGTCGTGGTGATGGCTGAGGACGACGTAGCGGATTGGCCTGTTCGGGACCGTTTCCTTAATCAAGGTGATGGCCTGCGACGAGACACCGCTACTCACCGGAGCATCCACGGCCAGGATGTAGTCATTGAAGGCCACGAAAAGGACGTTGTAGCCGCCGTTGGCCAGTCCCTCCACGATATAGACATCCTTGGCGAGTTCGGTGACTTTGGGCAGATCCGTTGGCGGCGGATCGATCTCGGTGAAACCCTCGGGCACCGCGTACAGCTTCTCGTCCAGGGGTTTATCGATTTCCACCACCGTGTAATCGATTTCGCCGAACAGATCCCCTGCAATGTACCAGGTGAACCCGCCGGGAACCTGAAGGCCGGCCAATTCCCGGTAGTCCCGAAACCAGATTTCCGCCACACCGTCCCCTGTGAGGGAGTCGGGAAACAGAAGCTCGTACTTGGTCAAGAGGTGACTCCTGGCGTCCAGATAAAGCGTAAAGGCCTGGCCGTTGTCCCAAGCGAAGGTCAGGACGTCGTGAGGGCTCTCGTTGAGCTCCGCCTGCCCCAACCAGCGAACGGTTGCCGCTCTCTCCAGGGCTTTGCGCAGCATCAAGGGAGGGAAGAGCCGGTGCATGAAGTCGAAGTTGGCGGCCTGCAGGGCCTCGTTGGGCTGGAACGTCCGGTTCCGCAGATTGATGTTGTACTTCTCCCCACCCTTGATGACGATGCGGTTGGAGAAGACGGAATCCCGGACCTGTGTTTTGGTTTCGCTCACCAGCCAGCCGTTCCCGAGATTGATGATGGAAGTTCTCTTCTGCGAATTTTTATCGTAGGGTTTGGCGTTCCTGCGGCTCTGGTTTCGGGCGTACACCGTGCCCTCCTGCTTCCAGAGCACTGTTTCCAGAGCGTTAATTCGCTCGGCGCCGCCGGCTGCCTCCACCGCCGCGTTCAGGACTTCCCGGCCATGCAGGTAGGACTCCCTCGTGAGATTCGAGGATACCGGCGCCGGGCTCGCTGCCGACCCGAGGAGAAGTACGAGGATGGCGATCCCAACAAGGGAGTTTCTTTTCATGGTCAATCTCCTTTGAAAAGCTGCCGGAGTCTCCGATAACTCCGGGTTTCCGATCACAATGCCCCTTTGGACATTACACCGGTTTTTCGTAAATGTCCTATTCAGAAGAGTAAAAAATTTGTCTCAAATGTCAACGAGATGTAAAAGGAAGTGGGTGCGGCAGGAGGGAAACGGGGTCAAGGGCCTTGGATGCGCTGT
>JALGZU010000026.1 GCA_025774735.1 candidate division LCP-89 bacterium
GTCTATGCCTACAACGCCTATACCGGAATCTACCCTGACCTGGTCTGGGCGAACGACAGCTTCGATTTCGAAAAGCTGACCACTGGCGACGGCGAACCGGTTTCCGGGTGGAACAACTGGGGCGAGCCCTTCGAAACAACTGAAGTCACCGAAACCGTGCTGCCCGAAGATTTCGTGATGCTGGGCGCCTACCCCAATCCCTTCAATCCAGCCACCACCATCACCTTCGCCCTGCCCGAAGTGGGGAAGGTGTTACTGAGCGTCTACGACGTCAGCGGCCGCCTGGTGGCCACTCTGGTGGACGGTTACCGGGATCCAGGTGCGCACGAGGTAACCTTCGATGGTTCGAACTTCGCATCCGGCATTTACGTCTACCGGCTGGAAGCGGGGCAGTTTACGGCCTCAGGGAAGATGGTCTTGATGAAATAGCTAGAAACCGGCAACCTCAATAACGTAAGGCGGGGGTACCTCCCCCGCCTTTTTTAATCCCCCTTAGTCCCCCTTTAGAAAAGGGGGAAAATTTCCTCCAAAAAAACTATTCCTTGACATTTTCGAAATTATTGTGTATATTGAAATATATTCATTTATCGTGGAGGGCAAAGTGAAACGGCTGCTCCCATCCATCTTCCTCCTGATTCTCCTCTCCTTCAATTCCCTTTTCGCAGAAACGATAACGGTTTCCGGCGACGTCTCCGGCACCTGGTCTGCCGATACCGTCCTGGTCACTGGAGAAATCCGAGTTCCACCGGGGGAGACACTTGTTATCGAGCCGGGGGCGAAGGTGCTGTTTCAGACCTACTGCAAGTTTATCGTGGACAGTAATGCTACACTACAAGCAATCGGTACTGAACTTGATTCCATACTTTTCGATGAATTTTATCCGGATACGAGTTGGCATGGGATAAGGTTTTTAAATGCCTCAGATTCATGCTGGTTGGAATATTGCCACTTAGAGAATGGATATGCTCAAATTTCTGGTGATGATGCTAATGGAGGTGCTATTTACTGTCTTAACACCGGACTGAGTATTTTGCATAGTACGATCAAGAACTGCACGGCATATTCATACCATGAAGTCTGGGCTGTTTGTGCTGGTGGAGCTATTTATTGTAACAGCTCTACATTAACAGTTACAGCATGTGAAATCAGTGGAAATTCAGCCATTTCTGAACCTTGGCATGATTATGCCTCCGGTGGAGGGATCTACTGCGTAGACTCAAACTTTATAATATCAAAGAGTATAATTCGTGAAAACTCCGCAGATACTGGGGGAGGAATTTGTTGTGAAAACTCGCCCTCAACAATTACAATGAACATAATTTATTTGAATAGAGCTACTATAATGGGCGGTGGGATATACTGTCATTACGCAGATTATTCTATCACGGATAATACGATATTTGGTAATTGGACAGAAGAATATAGCGGTGGTGGTCTTTGCATGGATTATGCTAATGGGATAATAAGTGGAAACATGATTTCCAATGGGAATACAAGCTGTAGTAATGGAGGTGGTATATATTGTACTAATTCCCAACCAGATATAATCAATAACACGATCTTCGGAAATATAGCTGGAAATAGCGGTGGTGGCGTAGCTTGTGTAGCATATAGTCATTCTATGATAATTAATAATTCGATCTATGGAAATTTAGCTTACAGCTGTGGTGGAGGGATTGTAGTTAAGCTTCATTCTAATCCATTCATTGAAGAAAATGAAATCATAGGAAATTATGCTGTATACAACGGAGGTGGCATCTATTGTAGTAATTCTGATCCCTTTATAAATAAGAACTTCGTAAGTAGTAACACAGCACAATCTGGAGGTGGTATACTATGCTACTATAATTGTGTTTCTGAAATAATAAATAACAGTATTGTCGGTAATGAAGCATCTGCCATAGGAGGGGGATTCTATTCATATCATAATTCAGACTTTATATTTAAAAACAACATCATTGCTGAAAACTCAAGTATTTCTCCGGGTGGGGGGATAGTTAGTAGTTTATCAAGTTTTGTAATTAGCAATAACACTATCATAAACAATACTGCAGATAGTTCAGGAGGGTGCTTTATCATAGATTCCTCCAATGTTATATTCAACAACTGCATTCTTTGGGACAATGGCGCACAGGAAATTGTGCTTGAGGACGGCTCAAGTACTGAAGTCCAATATTGCGATGTTCAAGGAGGCTGGCCCGGCGAAGGCAACATCAGCGAAGATCCGATTTTCGTCACCGGCTCTCTAAGCGATTATCATTTATCCCCCGATTCCCCTTGCAAAGACGCCGGTAATCCGGATTCCCAATATAACGATCCCGAAGATCCGATGAATCCCGGCTTTGCCCTCTGGCCTGCGCTTGGTACCGTCAGGAACGATATGGGAGCCTACGGCGGCGGCGGAGCCAGCGGTTGGTTGGGAGTAGTCGAGGAGGAAAAATCGCCCTTGCCAACTGGCTATAACCTGTCGCAAAATTATCCGAATCCCTTCAATGCCGTTACAACCATCTCATACTCATTACCCACAGACAGCCACATTTCACTAATGGTCTTTAACGTCCAGGGATGCGTCGTAACGCAGTTGATCAACGGCTGGCGACCGTCGGGGACACACGAAATCTCGTTCGATGCTGAGGGATTGTCTTCAGGAGTCTACATCTACCGGCTGGAAGCGGGACAGTTCACCGCGTCAGGGAAGATGGTACTGATGAAGTAGTAATAAGCATCGGCAACCAATTTGGCGATCCCGACGTTTCGGGATCGCCTTTTTAACGCTAAAAATTTGCTACGTTTGAAATAATCCCTTGACTTTGGGTAAAATTCTTTGTAATTTATAATGATACGAGATCTGCATCAAACATGGAGGGCACCATGAGACGCTTGATTTGCTTAATTGTTTTTGTACTCCCGTTTACCTTGCTGAACGCATCCGATTGGAACCTGGTCACGGTTCCCGTTCCCGATAACCCCGGGGCTCTGGAATCGGCCGGCTTTAAACTCTTCCACCGAGCCGGAGATTTCTGGGTCGGCAGCCTGCCGGAAGGAGTCAGCGGCCCGGCGGGAACCCGGATTCTCTCCGGATACGATCCGCAGGCCGGCGAACTCTTCCGATTGCAGGTACCCTCACCGGATGAGATCGAGAAACTCCGCGGCCGCGTCAACCTGCTCTATTCCGATCCAGCCCAGGCAATCTTCCAGGCCACGGCCGAACAGCTTCAAGCCCTGCCCGAAATCAAAGGGGAATGGATTCGCATCTCGTTGATCCCCAAGCCGATGGGCTATTCGGGCATCGAAATCCTCCAGACGGATGATTTCCACCCCTTCGTCCAGGATTTGGTCAACCAGGTTTCTCAGGTCCAGTATACGGATTACCTGCAGACCCTGCAAGACTTCGTCTCCCGCAACACCTATTCTCCCGGTTGTGACGACGCGGCGAATTGGATTTTCGCTCAGTTCCAGAGCTTCGGTCTGGACGCATCCTTTGACGGCTTCCAGATCGGAGGCGGGACCGAGCGCAACGTAATCGGCGAACTACCCGGTCTGGTTTATCCCGATTCCATCATTTTCATCACCGGCCACATCGACGCTACAGCTGGATCGCCCTGGGGTCCCGAGCCGATCGCGCCCGGCGCTGACGACAACGGATCCGGAACGGCCTGCTTCATCGAATGCGCCCGGATTCTGTCGCAGTATCACTTTGAGAAGACCATTCGTTTCGTCGGCTTCGCCGGGGAAGAGCAGGGTCTTTACGGAAGTGAAGATTACGTACAGGACCTGCTGGCGGCTCAGACGCTGGTTGTAGGTTCCTTCAACTACGACATGATCGCCTGGTCTGGCGACGATCCCCTGCCGCCGGATTTGGTCATTTACGCCGATAACAATCCCCGTTCCCAGGCCATGGCCAACAAGATCGCCGAAGCGATTCTGACCTTCGTTCCCACCGGGCTGGAACCGGATGTTGACATCTCTCCGACCATGTCCGGATCGGATCACTACCCCTTCTGGGATGTGGGCTGGCCGGCCATCTGTGGGATTGAAGACCAGGCCTGGGGCCCGGATTTCAATCCATTCTACCACTCGGTGGAAGACCTGGTCTCCAACTGCGATCTGGAATACGCCACCAACGTCACCCGGGTTGCTCTGGCTGCCCTGGCGGATTACGCCATACCCATCGTCGAAAGCGGTCCTTACGTGACGGTATCGGACACGGAATTCGAGGAAGTTATCGGTAACGGCAACGGCGCTCCCGATCCGGGGGAGACCATCAGCATCCTGGTAACCCTGATCAACGTGGGTGATGAAGGCGCCACCGCTGTGGCCGCAGATTTGACCACGATAGATCCCTATCTGACTATAACCCAGAACACGGCTACTTACCCCGACCTGGCTCCCATGCAGACGGGTATCGGTTCCCAACCGTACATCATCGAAATCGACGCGGGCTGTCCCAATGGCACCTGGGTCAGCAGTGATCTAGACATAACCGCTTCTCCAAGCTATCAGAACAGCGTGCCCATCAATTTCGTGGTTGGAGATCCCGCCTACGAACCCACCGGCCCGGATACTTACGGTTACCTGGCCTTCGATCCCTTCGACGAGCCGGAATACCCGGTCTACGAATGGGTCGAGATCAGCGCCGACTCCGGCGGCCCCGGAACGTTGGTTAACTTCACCCAGGATGATCAGGCTTTGCAGTTCGACCTGCCCTTCAGTTTCCAGTACTACGGGGTTTCCTATGACCGCTTCACCATCGCCGCCAACGGCTGGATCGGCATGGGCGATACCTTCGATGACGACTACTCCAATTCCGGCATTCCCAACAGCGACGGTCCTGCAGCCATGATTGCTCCCTACTGGGAGGACCTCTCACCCCAGCGTACCAATTCAGGTAAAGTCTGGCAGTGGCACGATGACGTCGACCACCGCCTGGTGGTGGAATACAATCACGTCGAACAATATGCTCCGACCGGGAATTTTGAAACCTTCCAGGTCATCCTGCTGGACCCGGCTTACCACCCGACTGCAACCGGCGATGGCAAGATGGTTTTCCAGTACAAGGACATGTCCGCTGAACTTCAGTCCGACGGCACAGTCGGCATCGAGAACGCCGCTGAAACCGACGGCCTGCAGTATTTCTACGACGGCGGCTACGATATCCACGCCCATGACATCGAAAACGAATTTGCCATTCTCTTCATCCCGCCGAGTTCGGTGCCTGATCTGAGTGTGACGTTGGAGCCTTATGGGGCACCAATCGTCATCCCAGCATCGGGAGGGATCTTCGACTACAATATCGCCGCGACTAATAACGAACCGGCGGCGCAAAACTTTGATGTCTGGTGCGACGTGACCCTGCCCAACGGATCGCCTTATGGACCGGTGCTGGGTCCGGTCAACATAACCCTCGATGCCGGCGTTACCGTGGACCGGGACCGCTCGCAGTCTGTCCCTGCCGGAGCTCCTTCTGGGTCGTACACCTATAACGCCTATCTGGGTATCAATCCTGATATCGTCTGGGCATCGGACAGTTTCACCTTCGAAAAATCGACGACAGGCGACGGCGATATGCAGGACGCCTGGTCTAACTGGGGTGAATCCTTCACCGAACTCAACGATCCCGCTGCAATCTCAGCTCCCGAACAATTCGCACTACGGGGAGCCTACCCCAATCCCTTCAATCCGGCCACCACCATCGGTTTTGCTCTGCCTGAAGCGGGCAAGGTTTTGCTCGGCGTTTACGACGTCAGAGGACGGCTGGTGGCGACTTTGGTGGACGGCTACAGGGATGCGGGAATCCATGATGTAACGTTTGACGCGGTCCATCTGGCGTCCGGAATCTACATTGCCCGACTCGAGGCCGGTGGATCAACAGCGTCGCAGAAGATGGTTTTAATCAAATAGCGAGGTTCTGTATAACGTAACTCTATATAGATAAAATCGAGGAGGGCACCTTGAACTTGCATCGCACTGCTTACCTATGCATTGGTCTGTTTCTGCTGATCGGATGGCAAGTCTCCTTCGCCAATGATGCGCACCTCTACAAAATCGATCTGAACCAGAAGGGCACGGCTGTCCCTATCGCCGAGGCAGGTATCGAACTGCTCACCGTTATCCCCGATGACCATGCTCTGGCCGAACTGACCGACCAGCAGATGACCCGCGTCATCCGCATGGGTTACACGGTCGACTACATTGCCGCCAGCCTGCTGGAATATTCGGCTCTGGACGAAACGGACGAATACTATACCTTCGACACTCTGGTTAACCAGCTGCAGCAGTGGGCGGACATGCACTCCGATATCGCCGTTCTGCACAACTTGGGCACGACCGTAGAGAACCGTACCATCTGGGGCATGAAAATCTCCGACAATCCCTACCTGGAAGAGGACGAAATCGTCAACTACTTCGTCGGAGTCCACCACGGCAACGAAGACATCGGCGCCGAAGTCTGCATGTACTTCCTGGATCACATCTTCACCAACTACGGTGTAGATCCTGACGTGACCTACTGGGTGGAAAACCGCGAAATCTGGGTACTCCCCGTGCTGAATCCGGACGGCTATGTCGGCAACAGCCGCCGCAACGCCAACAACGTCGACGTCAACCGCAATTACTCCTTCCACTGGGGTGAATCGGCCTCCTATTACGGTCCTTATCCCTTTTCGGAGGTCGAAACCCAGGTCGTCCAGGATCTGAACTTTGAGCATCACTTCACCATGGGGCACTCGTACCATTCCTATGGTGAAGAGATCCTCTACCCATTCGCCTGGGATGACAACCATCCCACGCCGGATGACGAGTTCTTCCTGGAGATCGTCTGGGCGATGGCCGCCATGAACGGGTACGATCCGTTGATCTCCGGCAACCTTTACCCCCACGGCGGCGAACACAACGACTACCTCTACGGCGAAATGGGCGTCATGTCGGTGACTACTGAACTCTGGAGCGGTCCCGGCTACAACCCGCCTTCATCGGGAATTCTGAACGTCTGCCTGGATAACCTGCCCAACGACCTTTACCTGTTGGAACGCGCCGGGGGAGCCCAGATCACCGGCCTCGTCACGGATGCAGCGACGTTGGAACCGCTGGAGGCGCAGTATAAAATCGTCGAACTGTGGGATCCGGACGAAATCTACCCCCGCTTCAGCGAACCGTCCTTCGGGCGTTACCGCGCCTTGGTCGTACCGGGATCCTGGACCCTGGAGATATCCAAATCGGGTTATACGACCCAGACCTTCTCGAACGTCCAGGTCTTCGCTGGATCGCCGACCGTTATCGACGTGGCGCTGGATTTCGTAGGCTACCCGGACGTGACCGTCGCCCTGACTCCGGTCAATCCACCCATCATCATCCCTTCGACGGGTGGATCTTTCGATTACGAGGTTGACCTGAACAACAATTCCGGACAGCCACAGGTGGCGGACGTCTGGATCGACGCCACTTTGCCGGACGGGTCGGTTTTCGGTCCGCTGATTCTGCGATCGGACATGAACATGTCGGCGGGTTTCAGCGCATACCGCTACATGACCCAGTCAGTCCCCGCAGGCGCCCCGGGAGGCACTTACACCCTGAACGCTTATGCGGGTAATTACGATCTAAATGAACTCTGGAGCGAAGACCATTTCGACTTTACCAAATCGGGTGTGAACGAAGCAGGAATCGGCTACCTGCCGCCTTCCGAAGGATTCGACGTAGCAGGTTCGGAGGTGCAACTGACCGCACTGCCGGAGACGATCAGTCTGCAGGCTTACCCCAATCCGTTTAACCCGGTCACGCTGATCAGCTACCAACTCCCCTCAGCCAGTCTGGCCAACCTGAGCGTCTTCGACGTCCAGGGCCGCCAGGTCGCCGAACTACTGAACGGCTGGCAGGACGCCGGACAGCACGAAGTTACCTTCGACGCTTCCCGGCTGACCTCGGGTGTGTATATCTACCGGCTCCAGGCCGGTGACGTCACCGCAAGCGGGAAAATGGTATTGATGAAATAGATGATGAATACAAAGGGCGTGGAAACCACGCCCCTACACCTGAACAATCGTAGGGCGGGGGTGCTTCCCCCGCCTTTTTTTGTTCTATAATTCTCCCCCCGAAAAATATATCCCTTGACATATTCGAAATTATTGTGTATATTGAAATATATTCATTTTTCGTGGAGGGCAAAATGAAACGGCTACTCCCATCTTTCCTCCTCCTGATTTTCCTCTCTCCCAATCCCATTCTCGCCGAAACCATAACCGTCTCCGGCGACGTTTCCGGTATCTGGTCAGCGGATACGGTGCTGGTGGTGGGTGAACTGCGCATACCGAATGATTCAACACTGTTTATCGATTCCGGCGTGAAAGTCATCTTTCAGGGGCATTACAAGCTGGTCGTGGACACCCTGGCGACACTGCTGGCGGTAGGGACGGAACAGGATTCGATTCTGTTCACTGCAGCCGATACGAGTGAAGGATGGCACGGGATAAGGCTGATCCACGCCTCGGACTCTTCCCGTTTAGATTATTGTCATTTGATATTTGCTAAAGCAGCCGGGGAAGGAGCAGATGCTAAGGGGGGTGCGATTTTCTGCGACCACACAAATGTATATGTTCTGAACAGCTCCATAGAGCACTGCTCCGCAGAAAGGGGAGGAGCTATTTACTGCTATTACTCAGATGCATACATCGAAGATAACAAAATAGAATACAACGATGCAGTCTATTCGGGAGGAGCGATCAATTGTGCAGGCGCCAGTCCGAGTATTATAAATAACCTGATAAGATGGAATTCGGTTGAGATGGGGACGGGGGGAGGTATACACTGCGACGGTTCGAGTCCATCAGTGGATGATAATTCAATTGTTTGGAATTCGGCGGGTTCCTTTGGTGGCGGTATATGTTGTATAAGTGGTTCAAATCCTAATATAAATTCAAATTTTTTAAGTAGCAACACTGCCGAGTACGGGGGAGGTATCGCTTACTGGTATTCCGAACCAGTTATAACTGGTAACACCATTTCTAATAATATAGCAAATACCGGAGGTGGCGGCATCTATTGCTATGGTGGCTGGAATAGCACCATTACTGAGAATATCATAAGTAATAATTCAGGTGGTCATTTCGGTGGTGGGATTTTGTGTGGTGCAGAATCCGATCCAGTAATTAGTTCGAACACCATTACAGGTAACACGGCGGGTGATGGGGGCGGAATCAACTTCTTAAGCGCCATTATTGAGCTGAGAGACAACGTCATATCAGGTAATTTTGCAGTACGTGACTATGTACTAAATAATGGATATGGTGGTGGAATATGCTGTGATGTGAATTCATCTGGTACAGTGGACAATAATGATATCAGCATGAATACTGCTGATAAAGGTGGAGGAGGGCTAGCATGTTTTCGTTCTGATATCGAGATCACACGAAACGAAATATTGAATAATACTGTGATTGGATCTTCCGGGAGTGGAAGTGGTGGTGGTATTTATGCTTATGATTCTGATTCCTATATCTATGATAATATAATTTCTGAGAATATAGGAAGCGCAGGCATGGGAGGTGGTTTATGTTATTGTGTTGGAAGTCCAACAATAAGCCATAATATTATTACTTTTAACCAATGTAATAAGGGTGGTGGAATGAGTTTTTCGTATGATACCTTCCCGGTAATAAATAACAATACTATAAGCGGTAACGCCGCCGTTGGTACATCACAGCAGGGTGGAGGCATTTACTTTTATCATTCGACGAATTCAGTACTGGTGAACAACATTATCTGGGAGAATGGCACTAATGAAATATTTAAATATTCCAGTTCCGCAATCCTAGAGATTATTTACTGTGACATACAAGATACACTTTGGCCGGGGACTGGCAATATCAGCGCTGATCCTATGTTTGTTGATCCGATTACTGGTGATTTTAACCTTCAGTGGGGTTCGCCGTGCATAGATGCTGGAGACCCTTCATTTCCACTGGATCCTGATAGCACAAGAGTAGATATGGGCGCCCTCTATTTCGATCAGTCCGTTGCTCCAGTTATGGACATTGTGTCACAACAGGTGATTGATATTCTCCTGCTTGATAATTTCCCCAATCCCTTTAATTCGAACACGCGTGTAACTTTCGCTCTACCGGAAGCATGCGAGGTAACATTGAAGATGTATGATACTGCGGGCTGCATTGTTCGGATGCCGATAGCCTGTAGATACTTTGAGGCGGGACAACATGAATTTCCATTCCATGGATCGGATTTAGCATCAGGAATATATTTAATTCGCATGTCCGCAAATGCCAGACAGAGTGCTAAAACTTATGAATCCTGCGCTAAAGTCGTTTTACTTAAATAATTCTATGGAGGTCATCAGAATGAAAGCACTATTGTTTTATAGTCTATGTGCCATATTAATGTTCACCTCGCTGTCTTCTGGAGATGTAATCTCTGTTACAGGAGACGTCTCAGGCACATGGGCAGTTGATACGGTGCTGGTTCGAGGTGAGATTCAAATCCCCCCCGGGGAAACGTTGAATGTAGAACCGGGTGTTGAAGTTTTCTTTATGGGATATTATAAGTTTGTCGTTGGCCAAGATGCAGCGTTGATTGCGATTGGGAGTGAAAGCGATTCGATTTTATTCACGCCTATGGATTCATTATCTGGCTGGCATGGAATCAGGTTTTTGAATGCATCCTCCGTCTCTTCTCTTAGTTTCTGCATTATCACTCATGGAAAAGCAAGTGGCGGTTCTGCAGAAGATAGAAAGGGAGGGGGTATTTATTGTTCTCGAACTGACCTTACAATAACGAATTGCAGAATTTCTGCATGTGAGGCATATAATTCAACGCCCTACAATACAGCTGAAGGTGGGGGAGTCTATGCTTCAGAATCCGATATGACAATTGAAAAATGCGTTTTCGAAAATTGCGAAACATGGGCTTACGGCCCTATGGCGTTGTGTAGTGGTGCTGGGATTGCGGTTAACAACTCAAATTTAAATGTTAGTGAATGTCAATTTCGAACGAACGAATCGAATATTAATTATGATGAAGGAGGAGCATCGGCTATCTCAGCAAATTCTTACTCTAATTTGTTTGTTGATAACTGTTCATTTAGAGAAAACACGGGGGACTGCCTTTTTGTGATAGAAGAAGGGGGATTTTCGTTTTTAGTAAACAACTGTATATCTGATAATTACGGCGGCGGTTTGATCATTCTTGGTTCATCTTTAATCTACTCCAGGAATATATCTTTTAACAATATATGGGGTGGTTGCAGTATATATGATCCGGTGGACATTACAATCTCAAATAACATGTTTTGTGATAATACATATACGCCAGGTGTGGATATTCATGATGCCGGTACTGTTGTGATTATAAATAATGTTTTCAGGGGTATAGACAGAAGGGCTATCTTTTCCGCCGAGAATGATGCTGTGATCGAGGGTAATGTTATTTACCAAAATACAGTGGGGCCCCTGTACTTGTACGATGGTGGGGCTGGCATAAGGATATACTCCGCAAATCCAATTGTCAATAGAAATGTCATAATACAAAATTCGGTTTCTATGTTTGGAAGTGGTGGCGGTATTTTCTATGAAAATGAATCTTCACCAAATATATGCAATAACGTAATATGTGGAAATTTGGCATATTTAGGTGGCGCAATTGGTTCGACTGATCTTAGTTCGATCTCTAATATAATAAATTCTATCATCTGGGAAAATTCAACTCCGCAAATTTATATGGCTTATGGATCTACAGTGCAAGTCAAATACTCCAACATAAGCGGTAACTGGCCCGGTATCGGAAATATCGATGAAGACCCGCTGTTCGTCAATCCTGAACTAAACGACTACCGTCTGCAGTGGGATTCGCCGTGTATCGATACCGGCGATCCCGACCCGCAGTACAACGATCCCGACGGGACGCGAGCCGACATGGGCGCGTTTTATTTCGATCAAAGTAAACCGGTCAGGGCCCTGATCACACCTCACGAAATCGGTTATCTCATCCCCATTGGTGGCGGGGACGTCGATTTCACTATCACCGCAACCAGCATCAATTCCATTGGCCAGGTGGTTACCGTCTGGTGCGACCTGATGCTGCCCGATAGCAGTTACAGCGGGACAGTGTTTGGTCCCGAAACGATGATGATCGATCCTGGAGAATCAGCTCAGATAACTGGCAGTCATCATCTTGTTGCGGAAGATCCCATGGGAGTTTATTTCTGCAACATTTACGGTGTCGCAGGATCGGATACGTCCAAGGACAGCTTCATGTTCGGCAAGACCAGTACGACAGGATCGGGTGTGGTTTCAGTCCCATCCAATCCAACAATAAGCAAGGTTCCAACAGAATATCAACTGATGCAAAACTACCCCAATCCGTTTAACCCGGTGACGGTTATCGGCTTTACGTTGCCTGACGCTTCGCTGGTAAGGTTAGAGATATACGATGTGACAGGGCGACTCATCGAGTCGCCCCTACACGGCTGGCGGGATGCCGGGGTGCATGAAGTCACCCTCGATGGTACGCATCTTGCATCGGGTATATATGTATATAAATTAACCGCGGGCAACTATACAGCCAGTGGGAAAATGGTGTTGCTAAAGTAGCAAAACGGCGGAATAGAGCCCGGTTTCGCTACTCGAACGCATCGGAAAGATATACGATATCTATGAATGGAAGGGCAGATCCGTTTATCTGTCCTTTCTCTGTTTGGTCGAACGGTTTTCGATGGCATGAAACGATCCGCAATCTATCCTTGACATTGCGGCTGAAATTAGATATTTTTAGGATGGTGCAGGCGGGCAGATGAATCCGAAACGGATGACGGGATGAACTGGTTTAAAAAATCTGGATTAATCATACTGACGGCGGGATTGGGCGGCTTTCTGCTGGTCATCTCCTGCTCCAAACCCGAGGTCGACCTGATCCCCCGGGAAATCCTCTTCGGCAATCCGGTTAAGTCCAACCCGGAGATCTCGCCGGACGGGACCATGCTGGCGTACATCGCACCGTACGAAGGGGTCGAAAACATCTGGGTGAAAACCATCGGCCGGGACGACAACCGGCCGGTGACCGATGACGACGACCGCGGTATCCGCTACTACATCTGGGCGGGGGATAGCGAACGCCTGCTCTACATCCAGGACGTGGACGGCAACGAAAACTGGCGGCTCTACGGGATCAACGTCTACACTGACGTCGTCCAGGATTACACGCCTTACGAAGACGTACAGGCTCGTCTGATCGGGCACAACAAGAACTTCCCCAACGAGCTTCTGATCGGCATGAACAAGGATGATCCAAAGGTGCATGACGTTTACCATCTGGATCTGAGAACTGCCGACCTGGAGCTCATCGCCAAGAATCCCGGTAACGTTATGGGCTGGATTGCCGATGCTGATTTCAAGGTGCGTTGCGCGCTGACAGCGACTCCCGAGGGTGGGTACGATTGTCTGGTGCGGGAAACCGAAGCATCGCCCTGGGAATCGTTGGTGACCTGGGATGCCGACAATACCTTGACCAGCGGCCCGGTGAAATTTACCCGGGACGGTCGCTCGATCTACCTGGTCGACAGCCGCAACGTCAACGCCGGACGGCTGGTGAAGATGGAGATCGCCACCCGGGAAATCGAAGTCATCGCCGAAGATTCGCAGTATGACCTCAGCAACGCCATCATCCATCCTGATACCTATGAAATCCAGGCCGTCGCCTTCACCCGGGCTCGCACCGAATGGGTGGTTCTGGACGATGCCATCCGGGAAGACATGGCGAATGTTTTCAGTCTCTCCCGGGGGGATCTGTTCCGTTTTCACCGGGATAATGACGACGATACCTGGCTGGTCGGCTTCACCTCCGACGACGCCTCCCAGAGTTTTTACACCTACGACAGAAACACCCGTGAAGGGGCTCTCCTCTTCTACACTCGACCCGAACTGACCGACTATAAATTGGCTCAAATGGAGCCAGTATACTTCCAGGCTTCCGACGGGTTGACTATACACGGTTACATCACTTTACCGGTGGGCGGGGGCGACAAAAACCTCCCCACAGTGCTCCTCGTTCATGGCGGTCCCTGGCACCGCAACACCTGGGGTTTCGACAACGAGGTTCAGTGGTTCACCAATCGCGGCTACGCCTGCCTGCAGGTGAATTTCCGGGGATCGACCGGTTACGGGAAGGATTTCGTCAATGCCGGGGACCGGGAGTGGGGCGGCAAGATGCACCAGGATCTCGTGGACGGCGTTCAATGGGCCATCGATGAGGGTATTGCCGACCCCGAGAAAGTGGCGATTTACGGCGGCTCTTTCGGTGGTTACGCCGCTCTGGTGGGTGCTACATTTACACCTGATCTATTCTGTTGCGCCGTGGACATCGTGGGGGCGAGCAACCTGGTCAGCTTTATCAAGTCCGTGCCGCCCTACTGGTCCACCTACCTGGCGATCATGCACAAGAGAGTCGGCAATCCGGAAACCGATGAGGAGTTCCTGAAGTCCCGTTCACCCCTCTTCAAGGTCGATCAGATCAAGATACCCATCCTGATCGCGCAGGG
>JALGZU010000321.1 GCA_025774735.1 candidate division LCP-89 bacterium
TTACGGTTACTTGAGTGGGAGCACCGGCAATTAACTGCATGACGACCGGTGGATCGGAAAGTACATTATCCACCGAGGCTAACAGTGTGTCGGTGCCCGTACTGATGCCCGTTCTATAAAAAACTGTGGCTGTACCGACATTGTTAACCAGGGCGACCGGTGAACTGAAATCGCCGATGTTGTCGCCGGTGAGGATGAAGTAAACCTCCGTACCGACCGGCGCAAGTGAATTACCTTCCAGCCAGACGGTGGCGTTTACTTCGGTGGAATCGATACCGTTCGCAAGCATGCTCGTCGTGGCCGAGTTCAGGACGATATGATCGATGTTGCGGGCATCCTCGATCATCACGTATACCGTGTCCGCCAGGTTCAGGTCGGGATACTTGGCTATGATCCGGGCGGAGTCAGGGAAGCTTTGGATGCCATAATCCTGAAAAATAGCCCTGGCCTGGCCGGTGGAATCCGTCGCTACCGGGGAATTGATCGTCCCATAATTTGACGTAAAGATGACGGTATCGTAAGCAATTACCTGATTTTCGGCATCTTTGAGCAGGGCTGTTATGTTGGCAGTCGTGATGCCGTTATCAGCATAGATGACGTCGGTGTCGCTGAACAACATCAGAATGCCGTTCGTCTCTGCAGGATAGACCCAGAAACTGTCTTCAGCCGTGATCGTGTAGATGTCATAGATTTGCCTCGACTCCGGTCCCTTGGAGTTCCCTAGGCCTGAGGCCAGTACGCTGCCCGGCTCCAATCCCGGCCAGGTAATCGGCCCTGCAGGTAAGCTCGCCGTTGCACTTCCGGTATCCGGAGGCAGGGTTGTGTTGACAGAGGCGGTGACCAGACCCCCCCCGAATTCGCCGTTCGGATTGACAGTGGTGGTCAGCGTTCCCGAGTTATTGGTTACATCCGCATAGGTAATGACGCCCAGAGTCGTCGACAGAGCGACATAGACATCCGGGATGCCCACGTTCAGTGAATCCATGACCCGCACGGTTACCTCATGTTCCAGGCCGGGAGCGATGAAAAGCTGGTCAGGGAGAAGCGAGAGGGTGATGTCGTGTGGCTGACCGACCAGGGAGAGGATGTCGATCTGGGTGGATCCTGAAACCGTGTTGCCGCCGTAGGCTACGGTAGCTGTAACGGTTGCTTGACCGTAACTCCCGCCCGAATTAAAGGTTACTACAACTTGGCCGTTTTCGTCGGTCGAATCTTCGGGGACGGAAACCGATCCAAAATCCGGCGTGACAAACTTGACCAACACGCCTGGAAGTGCCGTTCCTGCAGTATCTGTCACTGTGGCCGTGATATCAGTTTCAACCGGCTCACCTGCAATAGAGAGTATTTGTTGATCCTCTGCTGAAACGATGACATTACCCAGAACGCCAACGATTTGCTGTCCACCACCAGGACCGGTGGATGTTTTTTCACCGCAGTTCATCATGAGCAGTGCAGCCGCCATCAAGAACAGAACGGCGAAAAAACTGCGCAAAGGTTTCATGGTGCCTCCGAAATTACAGTGTTTGATGTCGTGGATTCAATCCGGATTATGTCCGGAAGATTATGAATATAGGTGTATAACAATCAATATGTTACACCTGGAATCCGCTTAGAAATTGGCACTGAAAGTATTTAGTTGCGATTACTCTAACCATACTAATATACATAATCATTCTACAAAAAGCAAGAACTATTCCAAACAAAACGATTTTTTTTATTGTCCGCTGAGATGGGTGGGTGGTTTATGTAATTCTCTGTTCACCCTGGCGGGTGATGCGCACGGCCGACTCCCCCAGGACCGGGCATTTATATTCGCAAATACCACAGCCGATGCAGAGTTCAGTGTCGACGTAGGGCAGTTTGACTCCGTCCTTTATGATGTCGTTGGGCAGGTCGACCGTTCCGGATCGGAAAATAATGGCCTTCTTGGGAGTGGGGCAGTGTTCTTCACAGACGATGCAGTCCTCGCCAGTTTCCCAGGGGATGCAGCGGGATCGATTGATGTACGCCAGACCGATCACCCGGCTCTTTTTAATCTCTTCGGTGAGCGGTTTGATTGCCCCGGAAGGACACACTTCCCCGCAAAGCGTGCAGGAATATTCGCAGTAGCCTTCCCGCATGCGGGCGCTGGGACTCCAGAAACCCGACAGGCCGTAAGTCAGACCGGCGGGCTGCAAGCACGCACCGGTGGAAGAACAGGCTTTCACGCACTCCTCACAGCGCAGGCACAGGTCGAGGAAACGGTCTTCCGGGACGGCTCCGGGGGGGCGGATCAGATAGCCGTCCGCAGTGCGATCCCGCAATTGAGCTTTCCAGACGGTTCCGAAGAGAACGGAAGCACCGAGGACTCCAACCACGCGTCTCCGGCCGAAGTCGAACTTTTCCTGGCCGTCCTGCTGCCAGTGCCAATTGTAGGTCGTCCCTTTCTCTTCGCAGACTTCTGAACACTCCAGGCATAGTATACACTCGGAACGCCGGGTCCGTTCGAAGTCTTCGTCGTGGATGGCTCCCATCCTGCATTCCGTTTCACAGAGTGCGCAGGATGTGCAGTCCGGATCGACGCGGCGGCCGAACGGGGAGATGTGTGAGAGCAGTCCATACAGTGCTCCCAGCGGACAGAGGACGCGGCACCAGGTTCTGCGGCCGAACTTCTCGAGAAACAGGATCCCTATGAAAAACAGCAGCGTAGTCAACAGCAGCCCCGTCTGCAACGGGGTTAGCGGCAGCAGCCATCCCTGCAAGGCATCCCAGAGGGTAAACGCCAGCCCTTCTAACAGTCCGGAGCCCATCCCGGCATCGAGTAGCGCTGTCAGCAGTCCGGTGAAGATGGGGTAGACCGACAGAGTCAGGGAGCGGTTGAATATTACCAGCGGATCCAGCAGCCAGGCTGACTGTATCGAGACCAACGCCAGCAAAATGATCCCGAATAAGAGCGCATATTTCCAATGCCGGTTTCCCTGCCGCTTGCCAGGCTTGACCATCCTGTTCCAGATGTCGAGGGACGTTCCCATCGGGCAGATCCATGCACAGAAGGAGCGGCCCAGCGCGAAGGTCAACAGCAGGATAATCAGCGCGGGCCAGAAAGCTGTGACGACCGTACGTCCGGCCACGAGAACGATGAGGCCGGCCAGGGGGTCGATGCGCATGAGAAGATCCGGAGGCAGGGTGCGGGGGAGAGGATCCCTGGCGTATAGAAAGAGGATGACGAAGAAGAGCAGAAAAATCAACTGACTGGTGCGGCGCAGGTGAATGGCTCGGGGTTTCTTCATCTCTGTTGCAGGTAGAAGTTAAGACGTTCTATATGTATGGTAACGATTAGAGAATCAGTTCCTCATAACCTTCAGGCCGGTCAATCGATCCCAGATCCCGGCTTTCGGCTTCGACCAAATAGCCCAGATCGCGAGGATTCGTTCCAAACAGGCGGGCACCTTCGGCGTCGACCGCCACCGGGTCAAAACCGGCGATCAGGGCGTTCATCGTTTCCACGTCGTCCGGGTTACCTCCCTGGGGCCCGTTGCGCCTGAGGACGCGGCGGGCGTCGATAATGGTGAGTTCCGGCAGGATCGGTTCGGCTACGTCGATTAGTTTCCGGTCAAAACCCTTGTGGATGGTGGGCCTGTCACCCCCCATGACGCCCATAAGGTTCTTCAATCCCATGGTGACTCCGGCCAGTGTGTGGTGCTTCAGGACAGGCAGGTTGATGCGCAGATCGGCATCGAGGTAATCCTTATAGATCGGCCAGCTTTTTACCTCTTTGCCGTTTGGAAGCGCCAATTCGCGGTAACGCTTGTCGTGCATGAATGAAACCTTGGCCCCGGCGTTTTTGGCGGCTTCCTCGATGCCGCTGCGCCTGTAGCAGCGCTGTGGAGCATTACATGTGTTGTCGAAGACCTGAACCTTAGCCTCAGCCTGAACGAACGCTCTAACTGTGGCAGCCACCAGATCCGGATCGGTGTTGGCGGCTTGAGCGGGCATGCGGTCCCAGCCGATGTTCGGTTTGATCACCACTTTTCGACCTGCCGGTTTGAACTGGGCTAATCCCCCCAGAGCTTTCAAAGCGCGTTGAAAGGCCTCATCAGCATTACCGCCCCGGATCAGGACCAGTGTCGTTGGAATTGTCTCAGCGGAGAACAGGTTCCAGGGCAGAATCAGAGCCGCCGTGCCTGCTGCGGTTCTGGTCAGGAATTCCCTCCGGTTGATCGGATTCGGTTTCGTCATAACGCTGTCATCCTCATCGATGTAATCAAGAGCTTCCTAATCCTGTTTCATGGAAAGCGTCAAAAATCCTATCCGCCACTTCCGCGGGATTTGAATCGCCGGCCACTGTCACCCAGTTGATCCTCCGGTCGCGCCCGAACCAGGAGATCTGCCGCTTAGCGAACCGCCGGGTATTACGCTGAAATAAGCGGATCATTTCGTCGTAATCGAAGTCGCCTCTTAGATAGCCGATAACTTCAGCGTATCCCAGACTGTTCAGAGCGTTAAATTCCGTCAGAATGTCTTCCTGATCCAAATCTTTTCCCGCAGTCAGCGCCTTCACTTCTTCTATCAAACCCTGATCGAGCATTTGCAGGCAGCGTCGGTCAATACGTTCGTAAAGCTGCTCCCGGGGCCACTTCAGTCCAACCAGAACCGGCCTGTAGGGAGGAGGATTCGACTTCTCCTTTCGAGCATCGCTGATAGG
>JALGZU010000322.1 GCA_025774735.1 candidate division LCP-89 bacterium
GTATTCAAGGAGAACTCTGGAAACGGGCTCAGAACTGGATAAGGGATCATTGCAGCCATGTATTCCTCTTCACGGATGATTCAGCCGCTGGATTCTATGAGAAACTCGGATTCAGGAGACAACCCGAGTACTACGACGTCCTCGAACTCTCCTCCTTATCTTTTTCCACCGCCGATCTCCATTTCAGAAAGATCGATATCGAAAAAGACGCCGACTTCGCCATCCTAAGCCGGCTGGCGGATACGAGGGTACCGGTATCTGACCGGCTGGGATTTCACAATCCGAAATTGCTGCTGTTCATGTTCCTCTATCCTTTTCGAGACTGGATCTACTATCTTTCCGAGATGGATACTGTCATCATCGCCGAGGTGTCGAATGAGCGGCTTCGAATCCACGATATCATGGCCGTGGAGATGCCAGTGATAGGTGATATTGAGCCATTTTTAAGGCATTTTCAAAAGCAAGAATTCGAGTTTCTTTTCTGCACCGATCGGCTTGGATTGAATGCACCGGAGAAGGGAGAGATAAGGGACAGCATTCTTTTCGTCGATGCTGCATTTGATCTGGAGGGAGAATTCGTCTTTCCGTCCTCGATCAGGGCATGAGAGAGAGATTCTTGCGGAAAATCAGCGGATGGAAAACAGGAGATCCATGCAGAACAAACGTGAAATTGATGACTACTGGCAAGCGTACCTGGCTTCTCGCCTGGCAGGGAGCGACCCACCGGGATCGTACGAGGCCTGGTGTTTCAGCGACAACCAGAAAGATGCCGATGAACTTGTCGAACTGGTGAGAGCCGGAATTAAGATTGCCACCAGCAGCCTGCTCTGGGAGTACGAAGCTGAGAACGAGAGTCTGCCAGAAGTTGGTGACCACAGCGTTGTCACAAATTGGGAGGGGGAGCCCATCTGCGTCATCGAAACGATTGAGGTTAATCGGTGGGATTACGACGAGGTGAACGAGGCATTCGCCTATGACGAGGGGGAAGGCGACCGCTCCATGGACTACTGGAGGACAGTTCACTGGGAAGCTTTCTCCAGAACGTGCGCGACTATCGGGCGGAAACCTGCCGAGAATATGCCGTTGATCTGTGAGCGTTTCCGGGTGGTTTTTTCGAAATAATGTTAGCATGATTGGCGAAAAAATAATGTGGAGGAGGTAGAATGATGGACCGACGCAAATTCATACGAACGGGGATGGGAGCTGTCGGCGGGATGATGCTGCCCTGGGAAAAGGCTCTCCTGCGGGCAGCCGAGACGAGTTCTGAGGAAAAAGCAAAGGTTTGGAAGACCAAGGGAGATCCCGTTCAGGCAGCACGGGCGCTGGCGGACGCAGTCGGAGGTCTTGAGAAGTTCATCCCGCCGGATGGAAAGGTACTGGTCAAGCCAAACATCGGTTTTGCCACACCACCGGAGTGGGGAGGAACGACCGATCCAGAGTTCCTCGCCGCCGTTCTCGATCTCTGCGTTGAAGCCGGGGTAAAATGGGTTTATGTCTGCGATCATATGGCGGGAACATCGCCGCGCAAGAACCTGGATCGGACCGGCATCGGAGCGGTCTGCGCCGCCAGGGACCAGGTCAAGGTCATCGACATCGAATACAAAAAAGCTTACAGGTCCAGACTGGTTGAGAGGGGCGTGGACTTGAAACAGACCATGACGGCCAAAATTCTAGATCAGGTAGACCTGTTTATCAACGTACCGACGGCCAAGCACGGAGCCGGCACTGGCGTCGCCATGGGGATCAAAAACCTGATGGGATTGATCTGGGATCGGGAGACCTTTCACCGGGACATGGACCTGCACCAGGCCATCGCCGATATGGCCACCGCCATACGTCCGCATCTGACTTTCATGGACGCACGCTATATCCTGGTTACTAGCGGCCCCATGGGGCCGGGTCAGGTCGAAGTCGCAGATACGTTTCTGGCCGGTTTCGATCCCCTGGCAGTGGATGCGGTTACTACCGAGCTGGTCACTTGGGATGGTCGCCCCCGGAAAGCCTCCAGCGTCCGTCATCTCGCCCGAGCCTATGAGCTGGGTGTCGGTGAGATCGAAAATATCGAGGTTATCGAAGTCACTTGAAATTAGACAACAGATGACCAGATACATCATACGGGAAAGGTGGGTGCAATGGCTCTTAGTGCCCTGGATGACAAATCAAAAATACCAGACGATGAGCAACTCGCGGAGGTCCTGGGGGAATCGAAACGGTTCTGGGATGAGATAGCGGATCATCTATCCGAACAGTACGATCCTCTGACCGAAGAGTGGAAGTATTCCGGTCAGAAGTGGGGCTGGTCGCTGCGCTTGATCCACAAGAAGCGGACGATTCTCTATCTGACTCCCGGCATAGGCTTTTATTACACCGGCTTTGTCCTCGGCGGAAAGGCTGTGGAAGCAGCTCAACAGAGCGGTCTGCCCGCTGACGTCCTGGACGCTATCAACGTCGCCCCGAAATACGCCGAAGGCACCGGAGTCCGCCTCGAAGTGCGGACAGTGGAGGATCTGGAAGCGGTTAAGAAACTGGCTAAAATAAAGATGGATAATTGAGAGGAGGAAAAGTATGGAAAAAACGGAAACCATTCCACTCGGAATTAGAATAATCATTGCGTTTCTTCTGCTCAGTGCAGTTGCGTGGACGTTTGGTCAAGGAGGGGCAGTAGTCGCCTATGATACGGTAGTGAAATGGGGAATGCAGGATCCCCGGGAAGCTCTCGATCCCGCCATTGTCGAAGTAAACCGGGGGATCGGTCTGACGGATATCATCATCCAGCTGCCGCTCTACCTCATCGCCGCGACCGGGCTGCTGCGATTGAGATTTTACGGCGCGGTGGCTGCATGGCTCGTTCTGGGAACGACGCTGTATTGGCCCGTTATGTTCTGGTGCAGCCAGTATTTTTACGGAAAAGAAGGGATAAAATACCAGCCGACTGCGGTGTCGACGCACGGCATTCTTATCATCATTCTTCTTATCGCTTTCTGGGCGATTGTGTATCTGTACCGAAACCGGGAATTGTTTAAACGCTAAATGAGGTAAAGGTGATGGAAATTCCCTTGATCGGAAAGGTAATCCTCTACACTGACATCATCCTTTTCGGCATCATCTGCCTGATCATCTGGACCTGGCAGTGGAAGGTCCTGCGGGGAAAGGCGATGCCGAACCCCGACGGCAGCGTCGATGACTGGCACGATCAGAAGCTCTGCTACGGCATCGCCGTCGCAGATATATTCGTGGCGGTTCCTGTAGCGCTCACCGGTATCGTGCTCATCTTCGTAGGTCAACCGCCGGGATATTACCTGACCGGACTGGCCAGTTTCTGGTCCCTCTGGGCGAACGTCATGACCACCGTAACGAGTTTGCGATTCGAGAAGCCCAAAATAACCCTTGAATGGATTATTGTCTTTCCATTCGGTGCGGTTCTGGGATTAATCTACATCGTCTGGTCGTTCGTCTATTTTGATGTGGTATTTTGAGGGATTCCTCAGCTCATATTCATAGAAAACCTAAGCTTAGCATAGCTGAAAAGAAAAAATCTTAGACGGGCGAGCTCATTTACGATGATGGTGAATAATACAAGCGAGAGAGAATAGAAAGGCAAAAATAATGAAACAATCTTTCTTAATCCTCTGGAATCGTCTGGAAAAGATCACTGTTCTTGACAGCGATCCCCAGAGCCTGAGACGGCAAAAGGTCACACTGGTGATGGTGGCTATATTATCCTGCCTTATGGGTGTGATTACTGTTACGCGTTACTACATTATCTCAGGCATCAGCTACGCAGTGATACTGC
>JALGZU010000323.1 GCA_025774735.1 candidate division LCP-89 bacterium
CGTTCCTGAGCGAGCGCCGATGCCGCCACGATGAATGATACAGCGATGATAAGGATGATGGCTGGATTTTTCATTCTATCCTCCAGAATTAGAATTCAACCGGCCTCCGGCAATTTTAAGATTCCCATTCATAAGCGAAGCCTGGGGCGCTAATGTGAATCACAGGAGTTCCCTTTTGGCCTTGCGCGCCATCCTTACCAACTCCCAATAGGGCGGGATGTAACCGTTTTGCAGCTTGAATTGGTCGGCTTCTACTATCACCCGCGCTTTGATTCTGGCATGAGTTGCAGAGAACCACTGGTTGCGGAGTCCGGCGGTGGCCGACATCCCCTCGGGAACCGGCCCGATTTTACCGAACGCGTTCAAAGCCGCCGAATACGCTTTGGCAATCCGGGCGAGGGGCAGACGGTACCATACGTAGCGCAGATTCTCCCCATTTTCAGCACCTTCGAGCATGACGTCCACCACAGCGTTATCAACCTGGTCCTTAAACAAAGTCTCCGGATCGCGCCATTCAGCGACCACCCGCAATTGGGGATCGTATTCGAGATCCGATGGTTCCTGAGTCTCGAAATGGGTGACGCCGAAAGCCGCCAGCCAGGCCATGATGCCCGTAGAAGATATATGGGACAACCCCATCCAGAGTGTGATGCCGACCTGGCGGTAGGCATCGGAGGCCACTTCGGAGCAGAACAGTTCCTTAGGATTCTGAAAGTCCATTTCGAAATCGTAGGGAATGTGTTCTCGCTGAGCGCGCTGCAGGGAAAGACACGCGGCTTTATGGGGGAGCATCGGGTCTGCCTGCAGCGCTGGAAGATCCGGCCGTAAACGAAGCACCATCACCCTGAGTTTCGTATCGTTCAGATATTGTTCCTGAGTGGCAATGGCCACCCCCACTTCTATGTGCGCTTCGATAATCGAGACGCGGCTGGTTTGGGGATCGACATGCACCAGGGCGACATGCGAAAAATTGCCGGGATAATCATTCCCGCGGGCGATCAGAGCGGAGGTCGGCGCGCCGCCGCGGGAAACGAGGACGTCACCGCTGTGAATCGTCACGCCAAACACGCTGGCTGATGGCGTCCTCGAAGGGACATTCTCTACCACTGTCAGGGCCGGTATGGAGTCGGGCGGTACCTGCAGCATAATCTGTTCGACCGCAGTCCGGCCTCCATAAAGCAGCCGGTACAGGCGGTGGCGTACCACGGCGTCGTTCAGGTCCCATCTGCACGATTGCTTCTTTAAGCTTCGGCGCAGGTCATTGAACGAGTCCAGGTAATCGGCAAATCGTACTTGACAGGCAGCGATATCAGGACTGAGCTCAAACAGCACCGATTCAACTCTGTCAAAGATCGGGTCGCCTGCTTCATAGGTGCAGGTCTGAACCGAGTCGTTCAGCAGCGCGAACCTCTCAAGTCCGCTGGCAACGCGCGCCTGAAGCTCACTATTCCCGGTCTCTCTGGCTACACGATATCTGTTCTCCAGGGTGCGCCAGTATTCGTCGCGGTTCCATGCGAAAGGGGTGCGATCTGCCGATGCCACCGGCCGCGGTTTCGATTCCGGTATCAGTAGAAGAACGTAAACCGCCAGGAGAACGGCCAGCACGGAGCCTGCAGTCTTTTTCATTCCGATTAGATTTACAGTCTTGCCAGTATACGCCTTTAGTTAACCTTTACCGGCAGGATCCCAGTTTGTTGAGATTATTTTACTTCATCAGCGCCATCTTCCCGCTGGCGCGAAAGTCACCAGCCTGAAGCTTGTAAATATATACTCCCGACGCCAAACCTGATCCATCAAAGGCGACTTCATGCAGTCCCGCATCCCGCCAGCCGTCCGCAAGCGTCGCCACCAGGCGACCGTAAATGTCAAAGATACTCAGGTTTATCTTTGCTGCATCCGGTAGACTGAAGCTCAGAGTGGTGGAGGGATTGAAAGGATTGGGGTAGACGCCCATAAGGGCAAATTCCGTCGGCTGAGATTCAAGTGCTACCTCGTCCTCTTCCCAACCGGACAGGTTCCAATCATTTATCTGTTCTGAACCGCCATCCGTTGCCAGTTTCTCGAAAGTGAACTGATCATAGTCTATAACAGAAGTGAAAATTTCACCTGTATAGCAGACATAGCTATATATCCCCGGAGGAGCACTGGCGGGGACATTCTGTGTCAGATCGGGTCGGGAAATTGTGGTGTTGGCAGGGAAAGTGATACTGGTTCGGATGATCAGTGGAACTGGCGTTCCACCTGGTACCACCGCTTCAATCCATGCATCCCCCACGATCGGTTCGGCTGTAATGTTTTCAATTGCGACGTCATATTGAAAACTTCCACCGGTTGCGGGAATGGTTATGGGTGGATCATGCGGTGTCAGCGTAACAGAAAGACCAGGGTCTAAATCGCTGCACCACCAGGTGATGTCGGAATCGGAATACAGCGCTCCCAAGACATCCATATCGCCGTCGCTATCGACATCGGCGGCATAAACCGAACCGGCATCCGTTGCACCGGCAGAGATATTATGTCCGGTGAAATTCTGATTACCGTCGTTCTCCCACCAGGTTACAATCGCCCATGATGCTGCGCCGATAACGTCCATATCCCTGTCGCCGTCAATATCGGCGGCATAGGCGAAAATAGCCCAATCGAAGCTACCATCGATGAGGTGTTCGGTGAAGTTCTGATTGCCGTCATTCTCCCACCAGGTGATGTCAGAGGCATCCAGAGCTGCGCCCAAAGCGTCCATATCGCCGTCGCTGTCAACGTCTGCGGCCTGGACCGAATAAGGTCCGTCGAAATCCCCGGCAATGGTGTGTTCGGTGAAATTCTGGTAACCATCATTCTCCCACCAGGTGACGTCATCCGCATCATAGGCAGCGCCGAGTACATCCACATCGCCATCACCGTCAAAATCGATGGCATGGACTGAAGTGGAGCCGTCATAATTGTCCGCGATGGTGTGTTCGGTGAAATTCTCACTGCCGTCATTTTCCCACCAGGTGAGATCATCTGCAGTATAGGCGGCACCCAGGACGTCCACATCGTCGTCACCGTCAACATCGGCGGTATGAACCCACCAGGCGCCAGCGTAATTGCTGGCGATGATGTGTTCGGTGAAATTCTCACTGCCGTCATTTTCCCACCAGTTGATGCCGTTTATGCCATCGCCGGCACCCAGGACATCCACATCACCGTCACTGTCGAGGTCGTCGGTATAGACCCTGCTGGCGCCGGCGAAGTTATTGGCGATGATATGCTCAGTGAAATTCTGATTGCCGTCATTCTCCCACCAGCTGATGGTACTGATATCCCAGGCCGCGCCGAGAATATCCATATCACCGTCGCTATCAACATCGTCGGCGTAGACCGACCAGGCACCGGTGAAGCTGCCCGCGACTGTGATTTCGGTCCAGTTGATCTGGGCGTAGACAAAAGACGAGAGCAGAAGTGAAGCGGTAAAAGCAACTAACAACTTTTTCATGATGTACTCCTTTCAGTGTCGAAGTGAGCTCTTTTTCTTTACATCATTCAGTTATGGTTTGTTAGGTATTGTCAGCTGGTGATTTCGAATGTACTTCAAAGATAGTGAAATATTTCCTTAATTTCAAGATAATTGTTGACATTATCTGATTTCAGAACCCAAAAAGCCCAGTATAGTCGGGGCTTTCTCTTGCAACTATTTTATCAACACCATCTTCCCGCTGGCCATGAACTGACCAGCTTCAAGCCAGTAAATGTAGACTCCCGATGCGAAGCTCGAACCATCAAACGTCACCTCGTGAATTCCTGCATTCCGCC
>JALGZU010000324.1 GCA_025774735.1 candidate division LCP-89 bacterium
CCATGATCAACTGGATGATTTGCTCCCACTCCTCCAGAGCCGGGATTAGTTCATATTCAAGCATGTCAGCCAGCAGAACCCAATCCTGATCGGTCTGGGCATTGAACAGTCCATCCAGAACCGAGAAGAGGTTGCGCCGGTATTCCGCCACGGTGAGTTCATCCTGATTTTCCGCCGAAGGGATGGTGAGGAGTTCGAAACTGACCCCGAGCATCTTTCGGCAGGATTCAAGCGTATGCATGAAAACTTGCAGTCCATCAATACATGCCAGGAAGGACTGATTGGAACGTTCGGCGTCCCCCTGCCGGAACAGTTCTGCCGTGTTTCGCATCTCCGAAAGCAATTGCTGGTGGAACTCCGCGATACTGTTCAGCGTCGCCTTGGCCAGCGTCCTGGGATCGCCGGTTTGGACTTCGAGCGTCTCGATCTGATCCAGCGCCAGTTCTTCAAGGTGCGATCGGTCCTGACCCGTGATATCCTCGCCGTTAAGCCTGACCGTGATGACGGCATCCCCATGATCGGCCGCCTGCTTGTGAAGGCTCTCCATTAGCTCCCCAAAGCACTGCATACCTTCGGTGGGGTACTCCTCAATCTGATCGTTAAAGCTAATCTACATAACACCCCCTATCATTGAATTCAATTTATTTACTGTCTCATTTATACCAGGTATTTGCCGTCGCCAACATCTTGCGGATCCTGTGTCGATACGTATGTTCGGACAGTACCCGCCGGCGTCCGCCTTCGATAACCGCCCGCCGTTGGGCAGGATTCTTTTTGAAATAATTCCATTTATCGCGCAGGTCTTCAATGGATTCAAAGCAGACCAACTCTTTATCCGGTTCGAACTGTTCGCAAAGCGTCGGTTGGGCGTCCGTCAATAGAAAGCCACCGGAAACCGGCACATCGTAACAGCGTTGATTCAGCGCGGTGGGCATCTGGAAACTGGTCGCGTTTAAAACCGTTCCCGCCCGACGATAGACGGCTGGAAGTTCGTCATAGTAATGTACCGGAGGCAGTACCTGGGACGTCCCATTTAGAATTTTCTCCCAGCCTTGGTCTCCGTAAACGACGAGCTGGTCAGTGGAGAAGGAATTCGAAATTTTCTTAAGCAATCGGTTGCGCTGCAGGCGGGTCGCCATCAGGACCATGGCTGATTCCAGATTCAAACGGGTCTGCTCGGTGTCAACCGCACACTCCAGCAATCCAACCGCCGGGCTGGATGATTGTGGATTCTGAACGGCTTGTGTTTCAGCAGTCAAGTCAAGACCCTGCAAGATGTCCCACGCCGGCCGCTTGTCATGGAAGGGATTTACCAGAGCGGCATCGCAGAATTGAGTGGTGAGCTCCGCCACCTGCCGGCCAGATTCTGTGGATACATCCGGCCTCAGATGCGGGGGCAGCTTGGCGAAAGCTTTGGCCACGGCGAAGTGCATGGAATCACCGACGAACACCAGTGTCGACCCACCGTCCCCAGAAGTCGTATCAAAGCTGACGTCATTTTGATGACGACCCAATCCTTCGTCATTAAAATTGGAGGGATCGGTTGCCAGGGGCAACACATCAACCTTATCGTAACCTATCTCCCGTAGCCAGGGCTCATATGCCTCTTCCCACAGAAAGATACCGATTTTATCCGAGACGTTGGCATGATGATTCAGGAGAATATAGCGAGGGCTGTCCACGTACCAGACCAGAGCTGGCAATCTGTGGGTTTCGAGAAGGTCGGTCATACGGCCGTCGCAGTCAAAACCCAGGTGATTGATGGTGAACAGCGCATCGGGCCGTTCCTGTTTGATGATATCGGTAATATCCCCCAGGAACCGATCATACCAACCGAAATCCCCCAAGCTCTCATCGTCCGGCTGGTTCAGAGGAATCACCAGGACTCGGTGGCCCTCAAACTTGAGTGCACTGACCACTTCACGGGTCAGAAAATATCCCGCGTCGATAACGAGGATGGTCCAGTCGCGCCGACTGGATCGGGTCATCGTAACACCGGGCAAAAGACCCCCCTCCGTCTTTGTTCCTGCATTCCTACTCTTTCAATAATTCGATTTATGCAAAAATAATTATTGTTCATACGGCTGCCAGGTTCTCCTGCATTTCATTGATCGCTACACTCCCGTTGCGGTCGAACATCGTCTCATCAGGAACCGTTAACCTCGCTTCCTGCCAGCCGAGAGCGCTGAAAAGATCCTCCCAATTCTCCAGGCTCTCCCTGAATCCCTGAGCTATTTGACCGAGTCTCCCGTAGAGTTGCCGGGTTCGATCAATCAGTTCGCCGATTTCTCCTTCGGGTAGGTTCTGCTTGAGAAAGTTGAAATCCAGGACGAGATGATTGACCGGGGGAAGCCGGAAGCCGGTGACGGTGATCTCTTTGTCAATTTCATCGATTTCACTGCTCAGGGTCTTTATTCTGGCCGGGTTCTCACCCTGTCCATAGAAGGCTTTCTGTAACTTCAGACAGCCCTTTTCGCCAGCCCGGGCTAATTCGCCGAGACGGCCAAGTGCACGGCACGGTTCTCTCAAGTCCTTCTGAAATCTCTCCGCCACGGGTGGCAGGTAGTCATGCAAATGAGACAATAAGACGCCCGATTCCATCGGATTTGGAAGAATGCCCGATTTCTCTTCTGAGAGGAGAACGCGCTTCCACAGCTCACGCGAGCATAAATTTAAAAAGTCCGACCCTTCGAGAGGGCGTTTCAGCAGGGGCCGGAGGATCCAGAATCCATCCGCATCAAAATCGGTTTTCCAGATGTTGATCGGGGCTGATGCCATATTTCCGTCAAAGCCGGTCTCAGCTTCCGGTATTTCTTCGAGCATGATTTGAGCAACGCTGAATACCGCTTCAGGTGTGACGGTTTCCTGGCATCGAAAGCGGCTGCAATCGACGTGAAAACTGCAGGGGTAACAGGACAGAGACGACTCCATCACAACATGATCGGGGCCATAGGGGCCGGTTTCGTGAGATAGAGCGTTCCCGAAACAGAGTGACAATACAGGCGTGCCGACGGCTGCGGCGATATGCTGGGTGCCGGTATCGTTCGTGATCAGAAGGTCCATATCCCCGAGCAGGGAGGCCAATTCACCCAGAGCCGTCTGGCCTGCCAAGTTAATGGCCTTCTTCCCTAAAGGTTCACACACTTCACGAACGAGATCTTTCTCGCTATTAGAACCGAAAACGGCGATACGCGCATCCATCCCTGTAATCAGTTCCCGCCCCAATTGGACGAAAGATTCCGCCGGCCAGCGTTTGCATGCCAGAGACGCCCCCGGTTGGAAACCAATTTTCGGTCGCGTTCCGCCCGGCCAGCCCTGTAGCAGCCGCTTCGCCTGTCGCCGGATTTCATCCGGGATTTGAAGAGTGAGTTCCTGTCCGGGAGACGGACGGGTTTCCGCACTCGCCTCCTGGAGAAAATCTGCTCCATTCACTGCCAGTCCTCTGTTGACATCCACCAGGTTGAACCGGTTGTAGTGCCGGTTTAAATTGGCGGTAAAAAAGTAGCGTGCCCAGGGGTGGCGGATTAAGCGGTATCCTTCCGCGTCAAGGGTCAAACCTACAGTCTGCGGAGCCCCGATCAGGTGGCAGATAAGCGCCGATATCCTGGTATGGGACAGATTGATGACCTCATCGAAGCGTTCCCGGCGAAGCGAATCGATGAAAGCATCTATCTCCTTCAACCGTCGGGGCAGACAACGGATCGCCTCCTTGGAGACCGCCACAGAAGAATTAAAATCGAAGGGAATAAGCCGGTCGATCTGGTGAATATATCTGCAGATTTCAGAATAACTAACGGATCGCCTCCTTGGAGACCGCCACAGAAGAATTAAAATCGAAGGGAATAAGCCGGTCGATCTGGTGAATATATCTGCAGATTTCAGAATAACTGGTCACGGCGAGATAGGAGATATGAAGATCATCTCCGCCTGACTTCAAGTCTGTCAGAAGCGGCACCGACTGGACGATATCCCCCATCCGGGTCAGATTGATCACTAACACTTTTCTCTTCCCGTCCCCCATGATGCCTCTATAATACTCCCTTCTCAAGCCCCCAGCGGCGGAATTCGTTCAGCAGCAGAATCATGGCTTCAGTGCGCGTAAGTTCCCCCTCGGCTTTCTCGATTTCGGTCGAAATGTCTTCCAGCGTCATAGGCCCGCTACCCTCGAAGCGCTGCATCA
>JALGZU010000325.1 GCA_025774735.1 candidate division LCP-89 bacterium
ATGGGCATCACGCATGTCATCCGCGGGGACGACCACATCACCAATACACCCAAGCAGATTCTGATATACCAGGCGCTGGGTGTTCCCGTACCGACATTCGCACACGTACCCCTGATCTTGGGGCCGGACAAGAGACGCCTGTCGAAGCGTCACGGGGCGACGTCGGTGGTGGAGTACAGCGAGCGGGGCATCATGGCGGAGGCGATGCGGAATTTCTTAGCTCTGCTGGGCTGGTCGCCGGGGGACGACCGAGAGATCATGGAACTCGACGAGCTGGTGAAAGCTTTCAGCCTTGAAGGCATCAACGCCAGTGGAGCAGTGTTCGACGAGACCAAGCTGGAATGGATGAACCAGCAATACATCATGCACTTCAGCGACGCCGAGGTCTGGGAGGGGATGCGGCCGTTTCTGCAGGAGTTCTGTCGGAATGAAGGAGTCGCCGAACCTACCGAAGAACTCGGTCTTAAGCTCGCAGCCCTGTTCAAGGAACGGCTGCGGAGTTTTGGCGAAGCGGTTGACAAAATGGCCTATTTTCTGCGCGATCCGGTAACCTACGACGAGAAGGGAATGAGAAAGCACTGGAAGCCGGAGACCGGCGCGCAGGTGGAGCGGCTTCTGACGGAACTCAGCGAATCGAAGAGCTGGAACCGGGAAGTACTGGAAGCCTGCATCGACGGAGTTTCGGAGGAGTTCGGGATCAAGCGCGCCGCGCTGATCCACCCGGTGAGGCTCGCCCTGACCGGAGGCATATCCAGCCCGGGGATCTTCGACGTGATGGAGATTCTGGGGAGAGATACCTGTTTAAAGCGCATCGATTCAGCCCTGGCAAGGTGGACGACAGGCGCATCTGATTGAGGTAGAACAATCCATGAAGAAAAGGGTGGTTCGATTTCATGAACCACCCTTTCTCATTGTTTCCGTTACTTTTCTGTCAGTGACAGGATTTACAACTGCTGGCGTGGCAGTCAGAGCAGCCGGAGTCCGCCGAGGATGAAACGGTTTTGCCGCCGGATGAGAAGCCGAAGGCGGACATCAGCTTGCGGGGAGAATTGGTTCCGCATTGGGGACAGACCACAGTTGACAGATCAATGGATACTGAGACCAGCTCGTCAAATTTATTCTGACACTGATTGCATTCGAATTCGTAGATGGGCATATATATATCGTGCTTGGGTTTTTCAACTTAACTCTAAAATATACAAAAAACCGCAGCCGATGTCAAGAGCCTGTTGGGTGCTTTAGAGAACGAAACCCTCAGTTCTTCCAACCGATTCGGCTGACAAAAGTAAGGCGGGCAAATGCCCGCCTTATAGTCTCTGTTATTTTGCTGATCTGACTCGTCAAGCCGCCCTGACCGTCTTGAACTGGCTGCCGTCGTGGACCAGGTGGTGGCGCTTGTCGTCCAGGAAGGTTTCCAGCATGACGGTGTGCCCCCAGAGCTGATGCAGATAGGCCAGCGTTTTCTCCGCGTATTCGATGTCCAGCTCGCGGCCGTCGAAGTCATGTTCCAGATAGAGGGTGCGCTCACCGTTATAGTCGGAATCGATGATTTTGATGAACGGCAGTGAGGCCGTGCCCACCTGTTTCAGGAGAGTCTGCTTTATCAACTCCCAGTTGATCTCGTCGGCCACCTGGGTGACGACGCGTTCGTTGCCGCTCTTCTCGTGCTGGAAGTAATCCATATCCCGGACCAGCGCTTCGGTCAGGTACTGGCGGATGAAGCTGACGTCCCGGTCGGTTTTGCGTACCTGGAAAATGGTCTCTAAGCCCTCACCCCCCTGCCGTCCAAAGTTCTCCTGTTCCTTCTCGGCGGGATTATCCCAGCGATTCAGGATATCTTCATAAATCCGGTAGCCGAGGTAATAGGGATTGATCTGTCCGGGCGTCGGCCTGAGGACCTGGTTGTGCCTCACCATGAATTCCATGTGCAGATCCTGAGGAAGTTCCAGAGCATCCAGGATTCTCTTATGCCAGAATGACGCCCACCCCTCGTTCATGATTTTGGTCTCAATCTGGGGGAGAAAGTATTGGGTCTCTTCGTGAACGATAGTGAGAAGGTCTTTTTCCCATTCAGGTAGGCTGTGTTTATAGTCCCGGATGAACAGGAGGAGGTCCTCCTCCGGTTCGAGCGGGATACGGCTCAGGTCGGGAGGCGTCCACTCCTCGCGCTGGTGGATCTCCTGATGAGGGTCGAACTTGGGCTGCGACCGTTCCCAGACTAAATCGAGCTGCTCTTCATGGTCTAACTTGCGGATTTCCAGATTGCGGCGGCACTGCAGGGAGAGTGCATGCGCGGCGTCCAGGATTCGGTCCACTTTCTCATGTCCGATGCTGGGTGCTTCCACGTAGTCCCTGACTCTGTCGGCGCGGGTCTTGAATTTTTCGATCGTGTATTCCGGGCGGGAATGCCGGAAGGTGAAATTATGTCTAAAAAAGTCGTTGTGAGCGTAGACGTGAGCGATGGTCAAAATTTGCATCAACAGGGAATTATCCCGCATCAGGTATGCCAGGGAGGGATTGCTGTTGATGACCATCTCATAGGGCAGACCGCTGATGCCGTAATCGTAGAGGGTTTTCTGCTTTTCGTAGGCTTTACCGAAGGACCAGTGCGGGTAGCGTGAAGGCATTCCAGAATAGGCCATATAACCCAGCATCTGGAAGTGATCGCAGATCTCGAAGTGCTGCGGGAAGGGATCGAGGCCGAATTCTCGGACTAATTCGAAGATTTTTTTATCCCATTTCTGCAGATCTTTTATGGTGTAGTTCATGATTCGCTGCCCGATGCTGTTTCTGTCTCGTGCTCATCATCCGGGATGCGGTCGACCGAGATCAGCTTGCGGAAAGAGGGCCAGAGGTCCTCCTTCTTCTCGATCTTGACCATGCAGAAGTTCTCCTCTTCAATATCCTTGAACAGTTGATAGAGCGGCGTTCCCCAATCCCACGATCCGGTGGGCTTGATCTCACCGTACCCGAAGAGATTGGATACGTCGCAGAGCTCTCTGGCGGCCTCCAGCGCGGCATCATTGTCGGAGGTGAAGTTGTCCCCGTCCGAGGTGTGGAAGGCATAGATATTCCAGAGGGCGGGATGGTAACGCGCCTCGATGATGTCGAGGGCTTTTCGGTAACCGGATGAGACGAACGTACCGCCCGATTCGCCTTTATGGAAGAACTCCTCTTCGGTAACTTCACGGGCTTCTGTGTGGTGCGAGATAAAGACCAACTCAGTGTTTTCGTAGCGCTGATTGACGAACTGATATAGCAGGAAGTAGAAGCTGCGCGCCATGTATTTCTTGATCGCGTCCATGGAGCCCGAGGTGTCCATAATGCAGATGACGACGGCGTTTGATTCCAGCTTGACGTCTTCGACCAGATGGCGGTAATTCAGATCGTCGTCATGGAAGGGGAAGCGTTTCCGTTCACTCTCGTCCGGAGTGCTGCGGCCGCTGAGTTCTGTAGCTGCGGTGGTCCCGTTCAACTGGCGTCTCGGTCCCACGGTGGCATGTTTGCGCCGGATTCTCGCCCGGGCTGTCTTCTTCTTATCCAGACGGGGGCGAATGCCCTTGCGACGATAACCTTTCCGTTTAAAGAGACGCTGGGATTCGACCTGGCGCAATTTCTTCCTTTCCCAGAAGGGCAGTTCGAGATCTTCGAAGACAATGTCGATCAGCTCTTCCAGGGTAACGTCGGTTTCGTAGTAATCTTCGCCCGGCTGATCCCCTGCGTTATCGGTTCCCGCCTGACCGTCCTCACCGGACTCGCCGACGACGTCGCCGGGCTGGGTCCGGCCCTT
>JALGZU010000326.1 GCA_025774735.1 candidate division LCP-89 bacterium
TGCATCTATTTCATTTTCGGACACCAGCACACTGCCGCTTTGATTGTTCAGGTACTGCTGGGAGCGTTTACACCCCTGTTGATCTACCTGACCGCCCGCCATCTCTTCGATGAGAGAACCAGCCGGATCGCCGGAATCACTGCAGCGTTGTATCCCGTCTTTATCAATTATGTCGCCTACCTGATGACGGAAAACCTCTTTCTGTTGCTACTCAACGTCTTGATATTTATGACGGTGAGTTTAGGGCGCAGTGCGAGTTGGAGAAGACTGATATTCCTGGGATTAGTGATTGGACTACTGGGATTGACCCGGGGGGTCGGTTTACCGTTCATGGGCTTGATACCCCTGTACATATTCCTCCGCTTCAAGAATGGCGTGTGGAAGAGGTTTGCCCGGGCGGCAGTGGTTTTCCTCGCTGCAGTGATCACCATGGTTCCCTGGACAATCAGAAACTACCTTACATATGATGAGTTCATGCTACCCTCAAGTGAAGGGGGTGCCATTCTCTGGTTGGCATTTAACCGGGTCAGTTTCAAGACCTACTATAATGACAAAGAGGCTTTCGAATATCTGGATCATGTTGGACGTGAAAACGCCAAGAGCGAGGAGTTCTATCGTTTGTTATCAGAAAATAACTATTTTGGTCTAACCGGTATGCAGAAGTTATTCACCGACTATTTTCCGGACGAGCCGCTGCCACAGACCGAACCAGAAGCCACCAAGCGCCTGGGCCGGAAGGCCATGGTCATGTTGAAGGATATGCCGGAAGCCTGGGTGATTAAATCGGTGACGCAGGTGTTTCGTTTCTGGCATGTTCTGGATGAACGGGCGCGTTACGTCTACGGCTACGCCTTCATCCTGCCATTTTTCGCCGCCGGATTCTGGCTCACACGCAGAAGAATCCTGGACCTGATGCCTCTGTACCTCTTTCCGCTCGTGCTCTACGGTATTTCTATATTGTTCTTCGCAGACGCGCGCTTTCGCATGCCTTTCGAGGGGATTTTTCTGATCGTAGCCGCTTTTGCCATCGGCAGGTTTATCGATCTCTTCAAGCGCCCCTACTGGGCATATGGCATTCTCGTCACGTTCTTTTTCTGCAACTATTACCTCCGCCTGCACTCGCTGGAGGTGAGGCTGGCAATCCGCTCGTTGGCCGGGGCTCTGGGACTACAAGTATCGGAGATTGATTGATGCAGCCCGGAGTTGCAGATTGGAATAGGAAACTTCGGAGACCTCGGCGATGAAAATTCTGCTGCTGCGACCCGACTCCGAGGTGTATACATCGACCCCGCCGCTTGGTATTCTCTCACTGGCTTCCTATTTCCGCGAAAAGGGCGGATATCAGGTCGAAATCTTAGATGGTCGGGCCCGGGCGGCGACGACGGTTCAGATTGTTGACAAGGTCGCGGAAACCCGGCCGGACGTCGTGGGGATCAGCCTGTTTGCCATGGAACGCGTTGAAGGGCATGAAGTCGCGCATGAGATTAAGAGAGCTTACCCGGGTGTGACGATCATCTTCGGGGGTGCTTACCCGACGACGGAACTGGAGGAAGTTCTCTCCAATCCCGCCGTTGATTTCGCCGTCGAGGGCGAGGGTGAGATTAGCGGCATGGAACTTCTTAAAGCGCTCGAAAATGATTCTCTCCCCGAGAGCATGCCTGGCATCGGTTGGCGTCGCAATGGAGAAATTATTCGCCCCGTTACCCAGCCGTTCATCGAGGATCTGGATCAACTGCCGCAGCCTGCCTGGGATCTGCTCGATCTGAACGAATACTTTTACAACAAGCACAAACCCGCTCCCATGAACCTCTATCAGAAAAATCCGCGCTCCGCGCCGATTATCTGTTCACGGGGGTGCCCCTATAGGTGCGTCTACTGCCATAAGTTGTTCGGGAAGAAACTGCGCCGCCATTCCATCGACTTCATTGTCGAACAGATCAGCTATCTGCATCACGAAAAAGGTGTGGAGGAGATCGAGGTCGTCGATGACATTTTCAATCTCGACGCGGAGTGGACCCGCCAGTTCGCCGAAGCGATCCACCGAAGAAACCTAAAACTTAACTTCAGTTTCCCCAACGGGCTGCGGGCGGACCGCATGACCGAAGAGATTATCGACAACCTGGTCGATATCGGGACCTACCGGGTCGTGTATGCCATCGAGACCGGATCACCCCGTGTTCAGAAAGCGATCCGCAAAAACGTCGATCTCGACAAAGCCCGCCACTATATCAAATACACCGCCAGAAAAGGCATTTCAATCGGAGCTTTCTTCATCCTGGGATTTCTGGACGAGACCGAGGAAGAAATGCGCCAGACCATACAATTCGCCTGCAAGAATCCCATCAGCACCGCCTCCTTTTTTATCCTGACGCCGTTTCCAGGCACGGAAGTTTACGAACAGGCGAAAGAAAGAAACCTCATGGTGGAGAAGGCGAACTATACGCATTACTACGCGTTGAGCGCCAATTTAAGCAAGGTGCCGGAGAAGAAATTGCTGCGCCTGCGGACCTGGGCTTACCTGCGTTTTTACGGTAATCCCCTGCGCATGCTGCGCATGATCAGGACGACCCCTCTGCACCGTTATTTCTTCAAGACGCTCTGGACGGCGTTTCTCTACTTCATCATCCGGCCCACGAACGAGCCCCGCAGAGACCTGTCAGAGTTTCTATCCCTGCCGGCGGATATACAAACCGGGGAGTAATTGCCATGCAATTTATTAGAAACGGATATCTATTAAGCCGTCGAACCGGTACAATTCTGTTGATAGTGCTGCTGGTTTCGATGTTCTGGGGCTGCGGGGAAGACGATGTGGCAGGATTGCCAAGTCCACAACCGATCATCGATGGAGACCGGGTTCTGGTGCCTGAAGGCAACGTTGTCCTCGGCAACACGCCGGAAGGATGGGGGAATTACGAATTGGAAGCGGGCATCAATCCCGTCCATCTGGATTCCTTCTATATCGACCGCTATGAAATTACCAACTTGAAGTACGTCGACTACCTCAACACCGCCATTAATCTGGGCCAGGTCGCCGTGGATGACAGCGGTGATGTTTACGATCCCTTAACAGACAAGATTCTAGTCAGGGTATCATCAGAGTATTGCCATATCAACTACGACAGCATCTCCGTCCTGTTCGAAGCTGAGGACGGTTATTCTGATCTGCCTGTGGTGATGGTGAGCTGGTACGGTGCCTACAATTATTCGACGTTTTACGGCAAGCGACTGCCCACGGAGTCCGAATGGGAGAAGGCGGCTCGGGGCATTGTGGATGTGTTCGGCTCCTATGGAGGCACTGGCGTCGGCTATCCTTATCCCTGGGGAGATGTCAGACCGACGGAAAGCCTGGCCAATTTCGGTGACGTCGGAGGTGCCCCGGAGAGCGTTTACGCTCACTTAGGGGGGATGAGCTGGTTCGGAGCCCACAATATGGCGGGTAACGTGCGCGAATGGACGGCTACGGCCATTGGCAGCGCCAGGATTCACAGGGGTGGAAGTTACCTGTCCATCCCGGAACAGCTCAAAACCGCAACACGGGCCTTCACCGATCCCATCGTAACCGATCGCGCCATCGGTTTCCGCTGCGCCTCGGATCCGTAGTGCTTTGGGTATAAAACTACTATGAATTAATCAAAAACCGGGCCGTTCAGTGACCCGGTTTTCTTCTAGGAGGCCGTCTGTGATTTAACGCCTTCCCGGTCCTCCATACATTCCCATGTCACTGACCGAACCGTCCCCTTCACTGATGGCATTAGAACCAGAATCCCTACAGGGAGAAGCCTCTTG
>JALGZU010000327.1 GCA_025774735.1 candidate division LCP-89 bacterium
TCATTTTCTACGAAGACGTTCCAACCCGGTCTGAAGCCATCAGAAGAGAACGCCAACTGAAAACCGGCAGCGGTAGAAGATTTTTAAGAGATTTATTGTCATAAGGCTGTTATCAGCCGAACGGCTGATGGGGGTTCAAGTCCCTCCCGGGGAGCTATAAAGGCGGTCGTTCCAGGCTGCCTTTCCTCACAAAGTTAACGAGGCGGATGGTGTATACCGTCTATGCGCTGTACAGTGAGAGTATCGATCGACTTTATATAGGTCAGACGAAGGATTTAACTCAGAGATTAACATCACACAGGGAATACAATAAAGGTTTTACTGCCCGCGCGAATGATTGGAAGCTCATTTTCTACGAAGACGTTCCAACCCGGTCTGAAGCCATCAGAAGAGAACGCCAACTGAAAACCGGCAGCGGTAGAAGATTTTTAAGAGATTTATTGTCATAAGGCTGTTATCTAAACCCGACGGTGTCGGGTTTTACGTTTTAGTGCAAGTAACACCTTCCATCCCCTTCTCGGTCATCTCCGATGCGCCTCGTATTTGGTAATCCTGCCAATAATCCCTTGACATTTTCACTCGAATAAACCATCTTATCCTAGATTCAAGCCGGAACAATCATCACGTCATTACGCTATGACCTTTCTCAAAGTCCGCGTCTGTTCGTTGCTCTTCTTCGTTTTTCTGTGCAGTTGTGGCAGGGTATCTGAGAAAATTTTCGAGGATCTGTCGAGCCGGACTATCCTCGCCGTTGCCACGACTGGTATGATTGCAGACATTGTCCAGAACGTGGGGGGCAACCGGATCGAGCTCACTCGCTTGATGGGAGCAGGCGTGGATCCGCACCTGTACAAAGCCAGCGAAGGCGACGTAATGCGGATGATGGAGGCAGATATCATCTTCTACAACGGCCTTCACCTTGAAGGAGCCTTAAGCCATGTGCTCGATCGCGTTGGCACAAACATAAGAACGGCTGCGGTCACGGACGGAATCGAAGATAGCCTGCTCCTGTCTCCTCCTGGATTCGAAAAGGCACACGATCCCCACGTCTGGTTCGACGTCGATATGTGGATGCTGGCGGTTGAATATGTCCGCGGGGTGTTTGCAGAGTTGGATCCTTCGCATGAAAACGAATATTACCAGAACGCCAGGATTTACCTGGCAGCATTGCGGGATCTCGACGATTACGTCAAATCCCGGTCATCGTCAGTGCCGCCTGAAAGGCGCGTTTTGATCACAGCGCACGATGCGTTTAACTATTTCGGCAGGGCTTATGGTTTTGAAGTGCGCGGTTTGCAGGGTATCAGCACAGCGACCGAAGCGGGCACCGCCGATGTGCAGCAATTGACTGAATTCATCGTCAGCCGGCAAATCCCCGCTATTTTTGTGGAATCGTCCGTTCCCCAGCGCCGTATCGAAGCCGTCAAAGCTGCAGTAAAAGCCCGCCGTTTCAGTGTCGGTATCGGAGGTGAACTCTTCTCCGATGCGATGGGAAACGCAGGGACTCCTGAAGGCACCTACATCGGTATGGTGCAACACAACATCGATACAATCGTTGAGGCGTTGCTCGCTGAGTAAATGCCTGACTTAGTGTTTTAGACTTTTACACTTTTTCAACGTGAGTTTGAGCCAAACATGGGCGAATATCAATACGCCATCGAAGCATCCGATCTCACCGTGGCTTACGGTGATAAAGCGGTTCTATGGGATGTTGACCTCTCCGTGCCTGACGGAGTCCTCATGGCTGTAGTCGGACCGAATGGAGCCGGAAAAACAACCCTGATCAAGGCGATATTGGGCCTGATTCACAAGGCTGCAGGACAGGTGTTGATTCACGGCAAGCCGTATGAACAGCAGCGCAAACTTGTCGGGTACGTCCCCCAGCGGGGCAGCGTTGACTGGGATTTTCCCACCAGCGTCCTCGACGTCGTCAAAATGGGGCGGTACGGGGCGCTGGGATGGCTGAAAAGACCCGGCAGCAAGGATCGGCAACTGGCTCTCGAAGCTCTGGAGAGAGTCGGCATGAAAGACTATGCTTCACGCCAGATCAGCCAGCTTTCCGGTGGCCAACAGCAGCGTGTCTTTCTCGCCCGAGCTCTCGTTCAGAACGCCATGGTTTATTTCATGGATGAACCGTTTCAGGGAGTCGATGCCATTACGGAGCGCGCGATTATCTCCTTGCTGCAGGATTTGCGACAAGACGGGAAGACGGTTGTCGTCGTCCACCACGACCTGCAGACTGTCCCGGAATATTTCGACTGGGTCACACTTCTGAACATCCGCCGCATTGCCAGCGGACCCGTCAGCGACGTTTTTAACGAGAAGAATTTAAAATTGGCCTACGGCGGACGCGTGGCTTTCTTGAGTCATCACGAAGGACACGAAGACCACCTACCCCCGGCGGATTTGAGCAATTCCGAAGGATCGTGAGATGCCTCTGACGGATTTACTACATAACCTTCTCTTCGATTACACCCTGCGCACGGTCGCCCTGGGTTCGGCCCTGCTCGGCGCCATCAGTGGGGCGCTGGGATCCTATGCCGTGCTGCGCCGACAGAGCTTGCTGGGTGATGCTATCTCTCACGCAGCGTTACCGGGTATCGTCATTGCTTTCATCCTGACCCAGAGCAAGACACCGCTCATCCTCGCAATCGGAGCTGCACTGGCCGGCTGGGTAGGCACCGTTTTCATCATGAGCATCGTCAAGCACACCCGCATCAAGTACGATACGGCTCTGGGAATCATTCTCTCGGTGTTCTTCGGTTTTGGACTGATGCTGTTGACGTTCATTCAGCGTTCTCCGAACGCCGCCAAAGCCGGTCTTGACAATTTTCTCTTCGGGCAGGCATCCGCGTTGCTGGGCCGAGATGTGCTCATGATCGCCGTCATCGGAATTCTAATGGCGCTGCTGGTTTCACTCTTATGGAAAGAATTCAAGCTGCTCTGTTTTGACCGGGAGTTCGGCGCCAGCATGGGATTCAACATGACTCACCTCGACGTCATCATGACGGCTCTCCTTGTCGTCGCCATCGTGATCGGTCTACAGACCGTGGGTGTAGTCCTGATGAGCGCCATGGTGGTGGCTCCCGCCGCTGCCGCCCGTCAGTGGACGGATCGGCTCTCAATTATGCTGCCCTTATCCGCGTTTTTCGGAGCGATCGCAGGGATCGGCGGCACCGCTATCAGCAGCACGGTTACGCGCATGCCGACCGGACCTGTTATCGTGCTCTTCGTCAGTAGCATCGTATTCATTTCCCTCCTGTTGGCACCTCGTCGGGGATTGGCCATCAAGGCTATTCGGGAAAGGAAACATCACCGGCAGCTGCGCCTCGAAGCTGTCTTGAACGACCTGTACGCATTAGCCATGCAGCATGACGACCCGGAACACGCTCACCACACTTCCGTGCTGCACGCTATGAGTTCAGGGCACGGCGGCGTTCTAGGCAGCCTTCCGGAACTCCGGAAACAGGGCTGGATCAGGCAAATCAAACCGGGCCAATGGGCGTTGACGCCCGAGGGCCTGGTGGAAGCAAAGAAGCTGTCACTTAAGGAAACCCAGTAATCATGAGTTCGGTCCAGTTCGAAATACAGCTCATTGCCGCTGTGGTCGCAGTCGCCTGCGCCTTGCCCGGTGTCTTCCTGGTATTGCGGCGTATGGCGCTGGTGAGCGACGCTATCAGCCACGCTATCCTGCTGGGGATAGTACTTGCCTTCTTCGTGACCCGAGATATCACCTCCCCATTCCTCTTGGCCGCGGCAACCTTAACCGGGGTTCTCACAGTCAGTCTCATCGAACTAATCAACCGCACCAAACTTGTCAAAGAAGATACTTCATTAGGCTTGGTCTTTCCGGTGCTTTTCAGTATCGGCGTCATCCTGATCGCACGCTATGCCGGTAACATTCATCTGGACGTCGACGCCGTTTTGATGGGCGAACTCGCTTTCGCTCCCCTGGATCGTCTCATCATATCCAACTATGATTTCGGGCCGCGAGCGTTTTACGTCATGAGCGGTATCCTCTTCATCAACATCCTCTTCATCACGATCTTCTTCAAGGAATTAAAACTCGC
>JALGZU010000328.1 GCA_025774735.1 candidate division LCP-89 bacterium
ATGTAGGTGGTGAAACCCTCATCCAGGAATGCCCGGTCAGTCTGGTTGGATCCCAGAACGCCCATGAAGTAGTTGTGAGCCATCTCGTGCCAGATCAAGAGCTTGTACGTTGGTGTCTTCCCCCCACAGAAGATGATACCGGGATATTCCATGCCGGAAAAGCAGTCCACCACGGTGAATTCTGGATAAGGGAAGGGACCCACTTCCCGCTCCATCACTTCGATCCCCTGGCGCGTCACTTCAGCCGCATCCTGCCATCCGGAGGCGTGATCCTGCCTCGCCAGAACGTAGATGTTGGTGTCCCCCCAGCGCAGATGTCCGATGCGGAACTGGGAATCGGCCACCCAGGCGAAATCGTTGACGTTTTCGGCGTGAAAACGCCAGGTCTTGGTGCGCGCTTTGTCCCCGAATTTTTCCTCGGGCTGCTTCCCCCAGGGCCAATCCGCGTAGTTCGATAGTCTGATCAACTGCAGCAAGCCCTCCGGCAGCATCTCATCCCGGTTGACCAGAACACCCGTGCCCCCCACGATGAACGGTTCCGGCAGGGTGATATTCACGTCGTAGGTGCCGAACTCGCCGTAAGCTTCGCCCCGACCCAGGTACTGGTTATCCACCCAGCCCATCTTGGGGTCGTACACGCAGATCTGCGGGTACCAGTGAGCCACTTTAAGCTGTCCGCGGGAGGCTGAAGAGCGGTAGGCGACTCTGGCGCTGGGAATATGGCTGAGGAAATCCATTGTCAGGCTGACTTCACCGCCGGGCAGTAGTGGATCGTTCAACGGCACGTGGAAGATAGAGTAGTCAAACTCCACATCGAGCAGGCGTCCATCGTCATCTTTGAGGTGAATAATCTCCAGGGATCCGTAATCTTCGGGTGGAGCTTTCTTGATGCGGTTATCCCCTCTTCTCTGCCGGTTCCGATCCATGGGGCTGCCGGCCTGAAAGGAGTTATAGTGGGCGTGAAAGCGCAGCTCCTTCAAGGTGTCAGGCGAATTGTTCCGGTAATTGAAGATCAGATGACCGATCAAAGTCCGCCCGTCCGCATCGAGTTCAACCTCCATCTCGTAGGAGACGTCCTGCTGCCAGTAAGCGCGCTCAGCTCCACTTGAACCGACCATTGAACCCCAAATCAACAGAGCAGATAGAAATCTTCCGAGTGTGAGTTTCATGCTCGATGTCCGTTGCTTGATATTATTCTCCGATAAATTTCATGACCTCTTCGTAAGCCGGGGTGGTTTTGCGCCCGCCCAATCCACGGCAGACCAGAGCCGCTACCGCCGCAGCGAAACGGCAGCGTTCCGCCATGTCCAGACCCGATTTCAGCCCGAAAAGGTAGCCACCGTGAAAGGCGTCTCCGGCGCCGGTGGTATCGACCGCATCGACGCTGAAAGCATCGTACCTGCCGTTCGAATCGCCATCGCGCCATAAACCGCCTTCTTCCCCCAAGGTGACCACCACACTGGAAGGCCCCATCGCCTGCATCCGGCGAAGGGCTTCCACTTCATCCAGATCAGGAAAAATCCCTTTCAGGAAATCGTGCGACACCACGGCGTGATCAGTCACGGCTAAAAGATCCTCGATGGATGCGCGCGGGCTGCCCGCGTCCAGAATGACCTTTCCCCCACCCTCCTTGCACAGCTTTGCGGCTTCGATGCAGACTGCCGCATCGCGACCGTCAATTAAAAGGATAGGAGCTTTCTGTAATAAGTCAGCGGGCAGTTCATTGATACTTATGGACTCAGCGTTGCCCGGATCCAGAGCCACGGTGCGTAGACCGCTGCCGCCGTCCACCCAGATGGTGGCGCAGGGTGAACGCCGGTCCGGCCTCATGATCAATTCCGAAACGTCCACGCCGTATGAAATCAGGTCGCTGCGGATCTTCAAGCCGTCCTGCCGGTCGCCGATGACGCCGACGAATGAGGCTTTTCCTCCGAGGCGGGAGAAGACCGCCAGCGCGGTCGGCACAGGACCACCGCCGCTCTCGGCGCTGCGCAGGACCTCCACCTTCTGGTTGGGACCGGGGTAGCGGTCGAACAGGCAAATCCGGTCCCAGGCGCACAGACCCAGCCCCACCACCTCTACGGTTTCAGGACAATTGCATTGACAGGAATTCATCTATGTGACCATCCCAATCGACGTTTATAAGCTCGGACGGCGACTGCGCGTACCAGTGTCTCGGCAGCAGGCGTTGGTATTGCGCCTCTTCATAGCGGCGGTCCAACAGCAATATCAGCCCCCGGTCCGATTCGCTGCGGATCACCCGCCCCACGGCCTGGATGACGCGGCGCATGCCCGGAAAAAGGTAGGCCACGTCGAAACCGTTCCCCTCGATGCGGTCGAAATAGGCGCGCATCAGTTCATTTTCGGTGCAGACCAGCGGCAATCCCACGCCGACGATGACGGCGGCTTCAGCCAGGTCCCCGGGCAGGTCGATGCCCTCGGCGAAGACTCCCCCCATCACCGAACAGAAGAGAGCCCTCTTACTCCTCTTGAATTTCCGGATCAAACCGGCTCTCTGTCCGTCCGTCATCTCACTTTCCTGGATGTAAAGCTCTTCGACCTCCAGCATGGCCGTTATGCGGCGCATCAGCTCGAAGCTGGGGAAGAAGGCCATAACCTTGCGGTTGACTTTTTCGTAAAAGCGCCCGATCCGATCTGCGATCGGTGCAACGTTCTCAGCCCGTTCACGATACAGCGTCGTGACGCCCGGATCGATGAGTACCCGGCAGTTCTCCCGGGGGAAGGGACTCTCCAGCGTCATTGTTGCGGTCTTATCATCCAATCCCAGCAGCCGCACGTGCGCATCCAGAGGTTCCAGCGTGGCCGACATGCCGACGGATGCGTGAACCGCGGAGAACTGTTCTCTTAAATACGGCGATGCATCCAGGCAGTGCACTTCCAGAGACGGAGACGGCTGCCGCCGGATCAGGCCGGCGAAGTTCTCGCCTTCGTAATTCAATGACGTGATGAATCCCCCCAGCTCTCGTTGCAGCGCCAGAACGGGATCTTCTTCGCCGTCCTCGCCTTCGTCGGCGAGCTGATACCAGTAGGGAATCACCGCCTCTTCGAACAGCGCGGCGATCTCCGCCCAGTGCTGAAGCGAGAACTGCACGGGGAAGGGATCGGGATCCCGGGGCGCTTCGGCCAGGTAATACTCGAACTGCGCTTGCAATAAATCCAGCACCTTCTGAAAACGTCTATTCACCTGCGCTTCCAGATGTTTTGCCGCAGTCTCTATTGTCGGCCAGGATAACATCCCGGAATAGTAGCTCCGTGCCCGATCAGGCAGGTTGTGGGCTTCATCGACTATGAAGATGAGCCCGGAGGTATCGTTGTTTTCGAAGAGAGAAACCGGGCGGCAACCGGGATCGAAGGCGTAGTTGTAATCGCCGACGATGAGGTCGGTATCGCCGATCAAGGCTAACTGCAATTCGTACGGGCAGAGCGTCTGCTTTTCGCCGATCTCGGCCACTTTATCCGGGTGGAGGTCCCGGCGAGACAGTAAATCCTCGATGACCTGACTCTGCCGCAGCCTGCGCCGGAAATCCTCCAGATAGCGGCACATTTCCGGGTGACAGGTGGGTTCGGAGAGGAGACACAATTTCTGCTTGGCCCGCAGCAGCAGCGTGCGGGGAAAAGCCTCCCCGGGAGCCATCGCTCGCGCCGTATCGAAGACCAGGTCCTGCTGGGTGGTCTTGGAAGTCAGAAACATGACCTGCCTGCCTTCGGCCAGGGCATGGCGCAAGGCGGAAAAGATTAC
>JALGZU010000027.1 GCA_025774735.1 candidate division LCP-89 bacterium
GAAGAGGCTGCGGTGATGGCCTTTGTGCAGTGCATGCGCGACGAAGGCATTGAATTAGAAGGCCCGGTGGTCGACGCGGATGGCAATGTTCAGCCTCCTGAAGTTGTCGAGGGCGTCGAATTAACCCGTGAAGAATGGGCCGCACCTTTTGAAGTCTGCGGCCATCATATCGAAGGCATCTCTTTTGGGAGAGAACGCGAAGATATGAGCGAACGGGTTGACCAGATGGTTGAACTTGCAACCTGTCTGAACGAGAAAGGCTACGATGTAGATGAACCCACTGCCGAGACAATTTACCAGTGGGGAGCCGACTTCCGCGTGGAGTTTGATTGGGACGACCCGGATGCAATGGCAGCCTACGAAGAATGCAGCAGTGCTGGGGTAGAGGGCGAATAATGAAGGATAACAACGCTCTTTCAGATAAGATTTCATCCATTGAAAATGACGCGGCACCCTCAAAACCGAAGCGCCGCCCCTGGATCAGTTTCGCCCTGGTTGGGTTTGTTATCATCGCAGTAGTTCTTGCCGCTGTGGTTCTCCTGCTGGAGAATGGTTCTTCGACCGAGGCAGCTGATGCCGATCCGTTGAACTTCGCCGAAGTTGTAATCACCGATCTGATCCAGGAAGAAACCTTCAATGGCACACTCGGTTCCGTCGAAGATGATCCGGTTAAAACGATGCTTGGGGGTACCATCACCGAGATTCCAGAGTCAGGTGACATAATCAATCAAGGTGAAGCCCTATTTGCAGTCGATGATCAACCGGTCGTCCTACTCTACGGTGACCTACCGGCTTATCGGGATATCGCCATCGGGGAGGACACCGTCACGGTATCGAGCCAGACTAATGGAACGATCACGTGGGTGGCCGGACTTGGCACCGTGATCCGACAGGGGGATGTGCTCTACTGGGTGGATGATCAACCCGTAGTTGCTATGTATGGTGATCAGCCTGCCTACCGGGACATCGCCTTTGGTGATGAGTCTGTTAATGAGTCCTTCACGGTATCGAGCCAACTCAATGGAACGATCACATGGGTGGCCGAGCCCGGCACAACGATCCAGCAGGGGGATGTGCTCTACCGGGTGGATGACCAACCCGTGGTCGCGTTGTACGGCGATCAGCCCGCCTACCGGGACATCTATGGAGGCTACGAGATCGAGGTCCCCGCTGATGATCCCTACACCGAGGTCATCGAGGTGGGTGAAGAAGGTAGCGACACCAAGTACGTCGATGTCGTCCTAACCGGATACGATGTACTCCAGCTCGAGGACGCCCTCGTCGCCCTTGGCTATGACCCTAACGCCACTGTGACCGTTGATGGAGATTTCAATTCCTCCACCAGGCAGATGGTCAGGAATTGGCAAAAGGACGTCGGCGCTGAAGTCGACGGTGTTGTCGACTTCGGTGAGATAGTGTTCCTACCCGGTCCCGCCCAGGTACTCAACAACCTCGCCGCTCCAGGCGACCCAGCTGGAAGCGGTGTGATGAGCATCATCATCGGAAATCCGGCCATCGGTAACGATGTACTTCAACTTCAAGAAGCATTGATCAGCCTGGGTTACGATGCAGATGGCGCCCTCGTGGCTGACGGGATCTTTACCCCAGAGACCACCCAGGCTGTCCTGGCCTTCCAGGCCGCCGCAGGCCTCGAGATAGACGGTGTCGTCGATTTCGGTGAGATTGTCTTCCTCCCAGGCCCTACCCAGGTCCTCGGCCACCTCGCTGCTCCGGGCGACCCGGCTGGAGGGGGCGTAATGAGCATTGCCTCGGGTGATCCGGCCTCCGGCATCGACATACTTCAGCTCGAGGAAGCCCTGGTCGCCTTGGGTTACGACGCGGATGGCACCCTCGTCGCAGATGGGACCTACACTCCCGAGACTACCCAGGCCGTTCTCGCTTTCCAGGTGGCTACCGGGTTTGAGCAGGATGGAATCATTGATCTCGGCGAAGTCATCTTCCTCCCTGGTGCAGTGCGCATCACCAATCTACTGGCCACCAAGGGGAGCAACATTGGCGCAGGAACTGCGGTTCTGGGGATCAGCCTGTCGGAAAAGGTTGTATACATGAACCTCTCCGCCGACGATCAAGGGGTACTGGCGGTTGGTGGTGCCGTCACCGTTGAGATGCCCGATAACGTGCTAGTTCCGGCTACAGTGGTTTATGTATCGCAAACAGCAACACCGGCACAGAACGATTGGGATCCAGCCACCTTCGAGGTCCGGATTGAACTCGACGATCCCAGTGTGGCAGCAGGGCTGGACGAAGCCCCGGTCGATGTGATCATCGTTGCGGATTCGGTCACGGATGTGATGGCGATTCCGGTATCGGCCCTGGTGGCACTGCTTGAAGGCGGTTATGCGGTCGAGGTCGACGTCGGTAGCGGTCAGGTCCAACTCATCGCTGTCGAAGTCGGGTTCTTCAGCACAGATAATATGATCGAGATCACCTCCGGAGCGTTGGAGCCCGGCGATCAGGTGGTGGTACCATGACTGGTATGGGTGCGGTGAGCGAGTCTATCTCCTCAACGACTGTTATCGAGGTGGTGAATGTCCACAAAACGTATCCCACAACACCGCCGGTGCATGCCCTACGGGGGGTCAGTTTCGCTGTAAAGAAAGGGGAACTGGTCTCAGTGGTAGGACCCTCCGGATCTGGCAAATCGACGCTGCTCCATCTGATGGGGACGCTCGACCGTCCCACCAGCGGCGATATCGTCGTTGCCGGGCATCGGGTGTCGGAGTTGTCAGACCGAGATCTGTCGTCGTTGCGGGCTCACAACATCGGCTTCGTGTTCCAGCAGTTCCATCTGCTGATCAATCTGACCACACTCGACAACGTTGCCGAAGGTCTGCTCTACACCGGGCGCCCGCTGCGGGAACGGCGTGAACTCGCTGAGATCGCCCTGCGCCGGGTCGGGATGGGGCACCGCCTCGACCAAGTATCCGCCAAGCTCTCCGGTGGTGAAATGCAAAGGGTTGCCACCGCCAGGGCCTTTGTCGGGAATCCGTCGATCGTCCTTGCGGATGAACCCACCGGCAACCTGGACACTAAGAGCAGCGACGCCATTGTAGAATTGATCGAGGAGCTCCACGCCACCGGGGCCACGATCGTCGTGATCACCCACAATCGCGATATCGCCGAGAGTTTCCCCCGCATCGTTGGGTTGCGGGACGGCCAGATTGAATACGACACAGGCTTTGCGGAAAACAGTAAAGCTAGGCAGGAGATGGCGTGATGGCCTCGACTCTGCAACGCAGCAAACTTCATTTCACCGACCTGGTACGTGCGGCCACTATCGGGATCCGGACCCGCAAACAGCGCGCTGCGCTGTCGGCTCTGGGGATCATGATCGGCATTGCGGCGATGGTCGCGGTGCTAGGACTTTCCCAGTCGTCCAAGTCGGAACTGTTGGCCCAACTCGAGCGGCTTGGTACCAACCTGCTCACCGTGCAGCCCGACCCAGGGCTCGGACGCGGCACCGGAACCCTACCCGATGCAGCGACCGGCATGATCGCTCGCATTGGTCCGATTGAGAAAACAAGCATGCTCAGCGCGGTTAACGCCAGCGTATACAGAAACGATCTCATCCCCACAGGTAAAACCGGAGGCATTTCGGTCCAGGCTGTCGATCAGGGTTTACTCGACGTGCTTGGCGGGTCCGTGGCTGACGGCGTGTGGTTTGATGATGCCAAGGCCGCCTACCCGAATGTTGTGTTGGGGTCGGTGGCAGCCGAACGACTAGGTGTGCGCCGGGTCAGCGGGGTCCAGCAGGTCTGGCTGGGTGATCGCTGGTTCACCGTCATCGGCATCCTCAATCTCTTCGAGCTGGCTCCTGACCTTGACCGTTCTGTCTTCATCGGCCACAGCGCGGCCGAGACATTTCTCGATCATGAAAATCTGCCCAGCCGGGTGTTGGTGCGGGTGGATCCAGCAAAGGTTAACCAGGTGTTGACGGTCCTGGCAGCAACGGCCAATCCGGAATTCCCTGAAGAAGTTTTGGTGGATAAGCCTACGGATGCCCTGGAAGCGCAGGAAGCGGCCGATGATGCCTTCACCGCACTCTTGCTGGGGTTGGGGGCTGTATCGCTGATTGTGGGTGGGGTTGGCATCGCTAACATCATGGTGATCTCTGTCATTGAACGCAGGGGCGAAATTGGGCTGCGTCGAGCACTCGGAGCGACCAGACGCCACGTCGCCAGCCAGTTTCTCGGCGAGGCGCTGCTACTGGGCGCCATGGGAGGTACCGGTGGTGTACTATTGGGTGTCGCGGTTACGGTTGTCTATGCCAACATTAAAGGCTGGGCGACTCTTGTGCCGCCCATCGCCGTGATCGGCGGAATCGCCGCCGCGCTGCTCATCGGCGGCATCGCCGGGCTGTACCCAGCCGTTCGGGCGGCGCGTCTATCGCCGACGGAGGCGTTAAGAACGACGTAATAGAGACATATCTCCTGGTAGAGACACCTACCCGGAGAGTCTCTACAGAACATCAAAAACTGCCACATTTCCGCCACATTTGCCTGCTATCGTTTAAAATGTGAAAGAGTTAGACCAAGTGGAGAGACGTTGATGATGAGTCGCACCGTCTTAATTATCGAAGACGATAAACGGATTGCTGATTGGGTCAAGATTTATTTTGAACGAGCGGGTTTTTCGGTTGAAATTGCCCATGACGGTCAAACTGGGCTTGATCGGGCTCGCGCCCTCAACCCGGACCTGATCATATTGGATTTGATGCTGCCCGGCATGGATGGGATGGAAGTGTGCCAGATTTTGCGATTGGAATCCGATGTGCCCATCATCATGCTAACCGCCAAAGGCAGTCAGCATGACCGGGTCCACGGGTTAGAGCGCGGGGCCGACGACTATATCGTCAAACCCTTTGATCCCGACGAACTGGTGGCGCGCGCCAAAGCCGTGCTACGCCGATACAGTGGACGGGTGCAGCCCATCTTGACCTGTGGCAACCTGATTTTGGACCAAACTACCCGAAACGTGAGATTCGAAGATAGACTGATCGATTTGAGCCAGGCGCAGTTTGCCGTCCTGGCGGCCTTGATGCGTCATACCAACCAGGTACTCACCCGTAATCAGTTGATTGCCCTGGCTTTCAATAATGATTTTGTAGGCTCCGATCGGGCCATCGACACGCATATCCGCCGTTTGCGTAAGCTCATTCATCAAGCTGATTTTCAACCCATTCAAACGGTTTACGGCGCCGGCTATAAATTTGTGTGTGAGGCGGAGTAATGTCTATCCGTTGGCGAATTCTAGGTGCATTCTTACTGGTTATTCTATTGACCGTGCTTATCAGTACTGGATTTGAGTACTGGTCAGGGGTCAAGGAATTGTCCGATTTTTCGACCAAGATCCGAACCGAAGACCTTGCTGTTACCTTGAGCGAGCAATATACCCGGGATAAAAGCTGGGAGAATATCGACGCAATCCTCACTCGATATGGAATTTTAATCGATTCTGAAAAGATTCGAGCAGCAGACGAAAAAGGCGTTGATCTCACTGAACGAATCCCCTGGCGCGTTGTCATAAAGGATAATGAGGGAACTGTCCTCGCAGACACTTACGCAGGGTTAGATCAGACAGAAATCGACTTGCATGTGGAGGGGGAACCCGCCATTATTAAAGATATCGACACGGGGCAAGAAGTTGGTACGGTTACGGTCGGCATCAACCGAGATATTTTAACAGCCGAATCCCGCAGATTTCTTGCCAGCATCCTTTATCCGAGACTCATTCAGGGATTGATCACAGCCGCTATCGCGATGCTGTTAGGAGTCTGGTTGTCCCGCCGCATCACTGCCCCGGTCATTGCGCTTACCGAGGCGACGCAAGCTATTGCTCAAAGTGGTGACACCCAGCTTTTGCCCGTAACCTCTTCTGACGAGTTGGGACAAATGAGTGCCTCGTTCAACCAAATGATGACCACCCTGCAAACCCAACGCGATCTGCGCAAACGGCTGATCGATGATGTGGCTCATGAACTCAATACCCCCTTGAGTGTCATCCGCCTGGAAGCCAAAGGCTTGCGCGACGAAATAAAGTCACCTACAGATGCGGCCGATCAGATCATCGGCGAAATCGATACGCTCAGCAATTTGGTCTACGATTTGGACTGGCTGGCAGAAACGGATTCTGGTGCACTGCGGTTCAAGATGGCATCCCATTCCATTGGCCAATTGCTGACGACGGAAGTAGAACGCTGGCAGTTAAAGGCGCAAGCGGCTGACGTTGAATTGGTGCTACAGCCCCTACCCTCTGATTTACCACCTATCCATATGGATGCAATGCGTATGAATCAGGCGCTGGACAATCTCATCGAAAATGCTTTGCAGCACTCACCATCAGGCGGTCGGGTGACGGTTCAGTGCAGGGTAGAGGCTGGATGGGTGGAAACGTCGGTTTGTGACACAGGCAGTGGTATCCCAACCGAGGATTTACCCTTTGTGTTTGAGCGATTTTATCGCACTGACCCATCGCGCCAACAGGGGAAAGGTGGGCGGGGGCTTGGCCTGTCCATCGTCAAACAAATTGTGGCAGCGCATCAAGGGCAGGTGTGGGCTGAGAGTGAACTAGGCAAAGGAAGTTGCTTTTATTTTCGTTTGCCGGTTTAGGGGTGTGGGAGAGGTGCATACACCGGGTTGCCTGTTTTAAGTTGTATGATCATGCCTTCCATTTGAAGGTCATATTTCCACCGATCTCCTTGAATCCACACTGGCGGTAGAGATTCACTGCAGCCTGGTTGTGCACATCGACGATCAGGTGCATGGTCTTGTGCCCCCCCTGGGCAGCTCTCTGCATGCATTCGACCAGCAAAAGTTTGCTCAACCCACGCCTGCGGTATTCCGGATGAACTGCCAGGGACATCAGTTCGCTGAAACCCCCTTCCGAAAAGAGCAGGCAGTACCCGATGATGCGATCATCCCGGGTGAGAACCAGCGACGCGGGGTGTCGTCTTGTGTTTGGGCTGAATATGCGCTCAAAATCCCCGCGCCGTTCTCCGTCATCCATTTGGTAGAAGTAGCCAACCTCGCTGTTCATGTATGCCAGATAATGGCATTGATAGAGCTCATCTTCATCGGCGACCCGGATTTGATCGAGTTCAATATCTGGGGGTGGGCTCATCCGAGGTATTTCGGCAGGCAGGGGGCAGTTCATCTGCTGGACTTGTTGGATCACCTCAAAGCCAAGCTCTCCATACCGGTGGCGATATCCATCGTAGGATTCTTGCTGCGCGGTCGGATCCCAGGGAATGTCGATGTAGACGGCATTGAACCCGCTTTGCAGGACCCACTTTTTTGCTCCCTGGACCAGTTCTGCCCCCACTGTTTCCTTATCATAGTTGGGTGACACAATTGGATGGCTACCTAATAGTGAGCCTGGGTTAATTTCGATCAAATCGCTGTTATCCAGTCTATAGAGCAGTATGCATCCGATTATCTCACCCCCTGAATGAGCGAGGACATAACCGGAGGGCGTCCATTCATTGAACAATCTTTTATTGAACTCATCGGGTGTTATGCCTCGATTATCCAGTTCGGTTTGCTTCACCCGATAGATGAATGGCCCGATTTCGTCCGTATCGAAGTCTGACGGATCGTAAATTTTAATATTCATTTTATAATTTCCCTTTGATAAGTTTTACGATAATTGGCATCCTGCGCCAACACCTGCTGCAAGAACCTGCCTGTATAACTCGTCTCTGACGCGGCGACCTCACCCGGGGTGCCCTCGGCGACAACGTAACCACCCTCATCGCCACCCTCCGGTCCCAGGTCGATGACCCAGTCGGCGGTCTTGACCACGTCCAGGTTGTGCTCGATGACGACCACGGTGTTGCCCGCATCCACCAGCTGGTGTAGAATGTCAAGCAGCTGGTGGATGTCAGCGAAGTGCAGGCCGGTGGTAGGTTCATCTAAGATGTAGAGCACATCCCCTGATCCGTTACGGCTGAGCTCCCTGGCCAGCTTGATGCGCTGCGCCTCCCCTCCGCTTAATGTTGTAGCGCTCTGACCCAGTTTGAGGTACCCTAAGCCCACGTCCAGCAACGTGCCCAGCATTGAGCTGATCTTGGGGTGATCAATGAAGAAGTCAAAGGCTTGGCCTACATCCATATCAAGCACATCGGCGATGTTTGCCCCCTGGTAGCGCACTTCCAGCACCTGGGGGATGAATCGTTGACCTTCACACTCCGGGCATCTAACCCATACGTCCGCCATGAAGTGCATTTTCACTTTATTGGCTCCGTAACCCTGGCAAGCCTCGCAACGCCCACCCTTGGAGTTGAAGCTGAAATGCCCATCTGTGTAACTCATTGACCGGGCGTCCTGGGTGGCAGCGAACACCTTGCGCACTTCGTTCAACACGCCCACATAGGTGCCGGGGTTAGAGCGTGGGTTTCGCCCGATCGGAGCCTGGGTGATGTGGACAACGCGCCTGAGTCCTTCTGTACCATCAAGTGCGTCATATGGACCAGGCACATCCTGGGCGTTCTGTAGTGTCCGAGCCAGCGCAGGGGATAAAGTTTGGGTGATGAGACTGCTCTTCCCGGAACCGCTGACCCCGGTGATGCAGATGAAAGTCCCCAATGGAAAGTCCACATCGATGGATTTGAGATTGTGGAGACGAGCGCTGCGCAAGGTGAGCCATCCTTTAGGAGAGCGGAGCCCCCGCCCGTTACCCGAGATGACGCTTAGTTCACCAGCCAGGTATCTCCCGGTCAGGGAGTCAGGATTGGCGATCACTTCCTCAGGATTCCCTGCAGCGACCAATTCTCCACCTAAAGCACCCGCACCAGGACCCATATCGATCAACCAATCTGCCCTGCGCATGGTGTTGGCGTCGTGCTCGACAACCAGCACGGTGTTTCCCGCATCGCGTAGATGACTGAGCAGGTTCAGCAAAGCCTGGATGTCACGGCTGTGCAAGCCAATCGAAGGTTCATCGAGCACGTACAGTACGCCCATCAATTCATTTCCGATCTGGCTGGCCAGGCGGATTCGTTGGGCTTCGCCACCGCTGAGGGTGGGCCCCGGGCGATCCAGGGAGAGGTAGTGCAGGCCGACATCGCAGATGAACTGCAAGCGTTCCTCGATCTCGGCTAGCAGCTCATCGCCAATCTCCCGCTGTCGTTTGTTCAGGTTGACCTTCAAGCTGCGGATCCAATTGAGCAAATCCCCGATACTTTTACCTCTCATCTCAGGGAAGCGTGATCCATTCAATGTGACAAAGCGGGCTGGTTTGTTCAGGCGCTCACCGTTACAGGCCGGGCAGGGCCCCTGGCTCATGAACTGCATATATCTCCGGCGCTGTGTTTCGGACCTGGTTTGACGGTAGAGGCGGTTGATGTGATGGACAGCACCTTCAATCTCCCGAGTCCTGCTGATGTTGAACGAACCGGTCTCACTTTCAGCACCGAACTCGATGTGGATCTTCTTCCCCTCAGTGCCAAAGATCAATGTCCTGCGGAATGTCTCTGGGAGTTCATTCCAGGGTTTCTCGAGATCAGCACCGTAGTAATCGGCAATGGCTTGAATGTAGTTGATCCAGTATGTGCTGGTGCTCTTGCGCAGGTTGCTGTACATATGGAATTCAGAAGCATCATCCAGCAAGGAGCGGTGAGGCTTGGTGATGATTCGGTCTGGATCGACTTGCAGTTTGAGCCCCAAACCATTGCACTCCAGGCACATGCCAAAGATGGTGTTGTGATTGAGCAGGCGAGGTTCAAGCTTGGGCAGGCTGAGATTGCAAGCCGGGCAGAGGTTCTCCGCGCTCAAGTGCAGTTCCTCTTCTCCTGTGATAATGAAGAGGATGCCTTTACCGAGTTCTAGGGCAGTGTCGACGGCTGTTAACACCCGTTTGTGAAAGTCCCGGTGATCCTCAGTGGGAGATGCCTCGGGTAAGGTGAGGTCCGCGACCAATAGATCGATGGTGCGACCAACATCTTCTGGGATTCTTTCAGAGTCTTTGATGTCCATCATCTGGCCATCGAATCGGAGGTTGTCAAAGCCGCCTGCACGAGCCCGTTCCAGCACCTCGGTAGTGCTCAATCTGCCGAAGCGGTTCAGCGGGGTCAAAACCTGGAAGCTCGAGCCAGGTGGCAGCTTGACCAGATATCGGGTGATCTGGTGGGCTGATTGTTGTTCAACAGCGCGGCCACACTGCGGGCAGTGCATACGCCCTACGCGGGCGAACAATACCCGCAGGTAGTTGATCACCTCGGTGATGGAGCCGACGCTCGAGCGCGAGTTGGGGGTGATGGTGCGTTGTTCGATGGCCACCGCCGGGTTCAGCCCGGTGACCTTGTCCACCTGTGGCTTTTCCATCTGTTTCATGAACTGGCGGGCGAAGGATGAGAGGCTCTCCATGTAGCGCCGCTGACCTTCGGCGTAGATGGTATCAAACGCCAGGGATGACTTACCGCTTCCGCTGACACCAGTGATAACCACCAGCTTGTTACGCGGGATGCACACATCGATGTTCTTGAGGTTGTTCTGGCGGGCTCCCTGGATGACGATGCCATCGAAGTCATCCAAGTTGACGTCCCTAGGGGGCTCTGGTGCTGTCAGGTCTTCAGGGAGAAGAGCTTTCTCGAGAAATCCCTCACTATCGGGATTTCCTGTCATGGCGATCAGACGGGTCATATCGGACTCGTACAGGTCATCGGCAGTCTGGGTTTGCCCATCTCCGAGGATGCCAATCAGGTGCAGGCGCGAGCGGATCACTCTTGTACGCGGTAGCTCCTCGAACAGCGTGCGCATCTCTTCGAAAGTCTCATCAGGGTTGAGAGTCACCTCAGCGATACGATCCAGCAAGGCTCTATCGCTGGTGGTCATCGCACTTTCGGGTTTGGCGTGCAGGTCATCCCAATAGTCGAATAAACCCATCTCGAGGTTGTTGAGCGCCTGGAAGTCGTGTAGCAGGTTGCCGCGCAGCATCGGCCATCCCCGCCAGTGAGCGTTATGGCGAAACAGCTTGATGTCCATATCCCCAGCCCGGCAGACCAGCCAGGAGTGGGGTGCCAGGTAGAACTCATCATTGGCGCGCAGGTCGCTGAAGTCGATGCCGCGTCTGAAACCTGTCTTAAGCCTGTCTTCCAGCCCTTCCAGGTCGTCGCCGCCAAATTCTCCATCTATCAGCCGCCATCTGGAGCCTCTTTCGTCCCAATAATCGGTGATCCAATGGTCGCCCCGGTAGAGGGGATCCCAGTCGAGATAACAGCCAAAGCCGGCCCGGGTACGGGCGGGAATCCCCTTGTGGCGCAGAATCGAGGTCAAGAAGACCGCGAAGTCACGGCAGTATCCAATTTGCTTTTCTTTGATGGACCTTGGAACGGTCAGGGAAGAAGGATCGAGCTCGATGATGCGCGCCAGCCGTTGATCCATCGTGCGCATGAATTTCTCCCTGCGCTGGATGCCTGTCGGCTGGTACTGGTCCTCAGCGTCATCGTGGTGCATGAGTACGTTGTGGATGATCTGAAAGAGTTGGTCCATATCATCTGGCAGTTCATCGTATAGATAGGCGTATGAACCTGGATTGGTCATCGGGCTTTGAGTTGTGTAGAAGTTAAGGTTGTCAGTCATACCAATTCATCCTCCATCATTCTTTTCGATTGATTTATCTTATACAGGGGACAATATAAAGTTTCGATATCTCAGTTCATTGCATCACCCCCTTCCATGACGACAAACTTCTGAATGTTCGTTTTAAAAGATTTTGCCCCGGATTTCCGTTTTTCAAATTCCGGGGCAATTGCTTTTTTGGGTATCTTCGCAACTGCGAAGATGATGTGTTGTCGTTGTCGCCTACATAAGGGCAAGGTTCACTCTCCTGATGTTCTTATGACGACGGACGGTAATTGTACCCTGTGATTGTGTGGGCGTCAATGAGGCGTATGCATTCATCTAAAATCTCACCAAGAGGTTACATTCAGCCCAACTGTAAATTGTTAGCGAGGAAGCCATGTCTGGTGAAGATGTAATGACAATCGATGAGCGCAGGATTTACCTGCTACCTGAATACATTGTTAATGAAAGAACCTCCCGTTGAATTATCATATAGTTAAATAATCTCCTCATGGTAACGTTTATTTGATATGACCAAACTCTTCCGCCCACTCTCCCACTTAAATACAAAGACCTGACGAATCTTTAAAGATCTGTCAGGTCTCTGTAAACTGATTTTATCTACTTGCCAATTACTCCTTGAACACTATCGGTAGGTAGATCTCGTATCCTTCGATAGCGGCTGTAGTTGTTAACGCTGAATCAGCCATTACCGTTGGATCTGAAGCCGATGTGACCGTGATGGTGGTCATATCCATATCATCTTCGCCAGCATCAGCAGGGATCATCACCTGGACAATGACATCAGCAGACTCGTCCGCAGCCAAAACGAAGGTGGTTACAGGGATTGTTACCTCCCACAAACCTTCGAAGGTCACGTTGAATGTGTCCCCAGCATTGGCTGTATTGGTGAGATAGAGCGTGTACTCTACAGTCTCGCCAGGTGCTCCACTGAGTCCGTCTGCCTCGGGCATAAGCACGAGCGAGTAAACAGCATTGGCCGTAGTCGTCAGCTCAGAAGAATCAGAGACCGTCTCATCTTCTCCCGATGTAGCAGTAACCGTGGCCATATCGCTGTCACCACCCATAGCATCAGCAGGGATGGTAACTTGCACAACCACATCCGCACCTTCTCCAGCAGCCAAAACGAAGGTAGTTACGGGGATTGTTACCTCCCACAAGCCTTCATAGGTCAAGTCAAAGGTGTCGGTTATGCTGCCTGTATTGGTGAGCTGCAAGGTATACTCCACCATTTCTCCAGGATCACCGGACATGAGATCGGACTCAGGACTGAGCGTGACACCGTAGACGATGTTTGCCGTCGTGGTCAGTTCAGAGGAGTCTGTCTCGGAGGGATCTCCTGATGACTCGGCGGTGACAGTGACTGCATCAGTGTCACCTGCCTTGGCGTCAGCCGGCACGGTAACATTCACGATCACATCCGTGCTATCTCCAGCCCCCAGTTCAAAGCTGCTAACTGGCAAACTCACGTCCCACGTGTTGCCGCTGTAGGTTAGATCGAACGTATCCGTGTAGTTTCCCAGGTTGGTCAAGCCTAACGTGTAGGCAACCATCTCACCCGGATCGCCATTAGCGGTGTCACTCGGTGGGTCAAGGTCCACGCCATAGACTGTCTCGACGATGGTCATGGTCACGGGAACCTGGATGAGCGGCCAAATCAGGTCGTTGCTCTCGACACAGAGCGTGCTTGTGTATACGCCGATAGACATGGCTGTCGAGTCGAAGTAGATATCGACCAGGGAGTCTTCACCTGGGGGTGTTACCCCGCTGTCTGGTGAAACCTCAAGCCAGGGGACGTCGTTCGGTCCGGAACAAACTGTATATTCAAACCCGACAAGGGACAGGTCGTCGTAGTAAACGGGGGTAGCGCCGTTGGCGAAGAGGTCAACAGCCCCGATATTAAGCGCACCTCCACCGCTAAGCTCTTCCGTCCAGGTTCCGGAGAACAAGAGCTGATTGTCATAGTAGAAACTTTGTGTGTCACTATCCAGATCAATTTCTACGCGAATTTCAATCCACTGGTCAGTGATCAACGGCAGTGACCCACCGGATACGCCTTCATTTTCCACGATGCCAAGCGCTGAATCGAAGCGTATCTGTGTGGACCAATTTTGATTGCCGCCATCGCTGTAGGTATTCAACAAGATGAAGTACGATTCACCAGCAAAATCACTGGGGATATACTGCCAGGCAGTATAAGTACCGGTTCCACTGGTCTTACCCGAGTACTCATGCACCAGGTCGGAAGCGCCAACGATCTCAACCGAATTGGGTGTACTGCGCGCGGGGTCATCCACGAGGATGGCACCAGCCGCAGGATCGTTATTCCAGCCCTTCCAGCCGCCTGTACCGTGCATCTGTTGTCCCGTTGGATAGGAGTCGAAATCTTCAAACCAATCGGCTAACAATCCTTGTCCTGCATCTTCATAGAGCAACCAGTCAAGATCCGCATCGCCCAGGTTGGAGACCGTAAAGGGCACGGTTTCGACAATGTCTGCAGGTTGTGCGCTTTCCAGGCTGTCAGGTTCGATCTCGATAATCGCATATGTCGGCTGCATCACCGCTACCGGGAAGTGCGCCGGTGACGGCAGGTATACATCATATACAGCTATGTCGTCGATATACCAACCTGCTCTTTCAACCACTGAGGAAGCCATCATGTGGAATTCAACCGATGCCACGCCACCCGCATAAGGTGTCAG
>JALGZU010000329.1 GCA_025774735.1 candidate division LCP-89 bacterium
CTCCTTCAGAAACAGCAGCGGATTTTGTAGGTGTTCGATGACCTCAAAACAGAGGACACAGTGAAATTTGTCTTTGGGAGTCCAATCGGTAAAATTCAGGTTGCCATCTGTATTTACGATCTCTAATCCGTATTTCTCTTTGAGTGCTTGACTGATTGGATTCGGTTCAGCGATGTCGAGAATCGGGTTATCCTTCGGGATATCTTGAATCCAATTCTCGAAAAACTTCATTCTTCTTTTTAAAATGCCGGAGGTTAGCGTTTCATCCGGTGAACCGCGAAAGGGATTAATTACCATTGATAAGACCCTTTATTTATCTTAGCCTGAAACTAAATGCCCTGATATGGATTCATTATGTTTTGATGCTCTTTAGCATGTTATTCACTAATGCTAGATTTCGCTTGAAGATACTTATTAGTGTTATCCCTAGTTCTTTGCGAAGATAAAAAAGTATGATGGATGCTAAGGATATTAAGGTTCCCAATATGGTCAAAGATCCACCCAGAGCACCCAACGCAGGCATCAGGATAACCGATAATCCAAAAAATAGAGTGATCGACGTCCACATGGCGATTAATATAGCCTTCGGTTTGCCGATGCCGTAAAGGACGTTCTCGCTGACCATGTATAACGGTTCAAAAAAGCTGGCCAGGGCGAATATGCGCAGGATGTTTGCTGCATCCGGGAAAATCCCGCGGTAGATCAGCGCCACCAGCCAGTCCGCACCGATAATCACCAGGGTATTGATGATTAGCAGGAATCCAATATAACCACCCAGCACCTTCTCCAAAAGCTCCTTCAGCTTCCCGATTTCTCCTCGTGAGAACAGGATAGAACTGGTCGGGAAGATCAACAGGTTGATAGCTTGCGTGATGGTGTTGTAAAAGCGGAAGAAGTTTTTAGCAGCGAAGTAGAGCGCCACCTCTGACGCCCCCATGAACAGACCCAAAAGGTGGTAATCGAGTTGCGTGTATACCATATCCCCGACGCCGATGCCAAGAGTATCTCGCCCCATGCTCGCTCGTTTCTTCCAGAATTCTCGGGGTGCTTTTCCCCAGGCCGGAATTCGGCCGAAGCAGAGCATCGGAGCCGCCGCCGTGGAGAGCAGTGCTCCCGCCAGGTTCAAACCCAGCACCTGGTCGGCGTTTTTCAGGACACCGGTGAAGGCGAAATAGACGATGCCGGACGCGGCGAAGAGAAAATAGCAGGCCTCCAGGAAGAACAGCCGCCCGATCTCCCGCCGCGATTGCAGCAGGGCTGAAGCCAGGTCGCGCGGGATGAAGGCCAGGATGATCCAGGAAGCCCAGCGCATGCCGTCGTCCAGACCGGGAGCGTTGAACCAGCCCGGTGCAAACGGCGCCAGAGCCCAGATCAGCGCCGCGCAGGCGATCTGGGTCCCCACCCAGTAGGTGACCCCGGCTTTCCAGGTGCCCTGCTGAGGATCGCCCTCGGCCAGGAACTTGATCAGCGGGTAGAGGGCGAAACTCTTGCCGATCAGTGATACTGCGAAGAAGGTGGCTATGGAGAGGGAGTATACCCCCAGCTCCGAATCCCGGGACAGGTGCGTGTTGACGAAGAGGATGACCGCACCCCCGTAGATCAGCGGCAGCGACTTGACGGCTAAGGCGCCTAAAGCTTTATTGCGGTATTGCAGGAGATCCAAGTGGCGTTATGACTTGACCGGACGATACGGATCAAGTATAAGCAAAAAAGGGGAGAAATGCAAGCGAGATTCCGGCGAAGCAACGAGCTATTAAAAAATGGGCATCCCACCGGGCTGACCTGACATCCTAACACTACTTCAACAACACCATCTTTCCCACATCGGTGAATTTACCGCCGCGTTCCAGGCCCTCTGCGGTGATCCTGTAAAAATAGATTCCGGAAGAAAGACCGGAAGCGTTGTACCTGAGTTTAGTCCAACCTGCTTCTTTGGTACTATTGAAGAATGTGCTTATTTTTCGCGCGGTCAGATCGAACAGATCGGCCTTCACGTGGGATCGCTCCGGCAGTTCGAGGGGAATGGTTGTCATTGCGTTAAACGGATTGGGATAGTTCTTCCCGAGCGCGTAATCCCCGGGAAGCACGCCCGGCACCGGCGGGCCGGAGTAACCGGTCTCAACCGCTGTTTTCAATAGCCAGTTGTCCGGATCGAAGGTGACCTGCGTCGGGATCCCCGCCACCGTGAAGTCGAAAAGCTGTTCTCGCTGGTCGTTGGTCACGGTGTGCAGTGCGTACCCCTGCGTCGTCACGCCGAATTGGATCGGCATGGTGAAGACCAACGGCGTCTGCGCCGTGTCCGCCTGTACCTGGGTAATGGAGACGTGCACCCGGCTGGTGTTCTCGCCGATCTGGGTGGCCTGCCAGCCCCATTCGTACTGGGGATAGCCCGCCAGGTACACCCATTCGTCGAAGAACCAACTCAGATCCATCCCCGAAATGTCCTGCAGCGTTTCCTGCAAATCGGTGGTGGTGGCTGCGTCGTAAGCGTAGCGATCGCGCCATTCCAAGAGGAAGTCGAAAAAGGCCTCTTCGCCGATGACCCAGCGCAGCATGTGCAGGATCCAGGCGCCCTTCTGATAGACCGTCCCGCCCCACGCAAATTCCGGGTCGTAGATGGGAAACCGCCCCGCGTTTTCGTCCCACCAGAAATAGGTCTGCCGGAAGGCCTCCATGCGGTCGGAGAACGCTTGGCTGCCCAGGTCATGCCCCTGCCAGAGCGCATCCGAATAGGTGGCGAAGCCCTCGTTTAACCAGATGTCCATCCAGGTGGCGCAGGTGACCAGGTCGCCCCACCACTGGTGCGCCAGTTCGTGAGCGATGATCCAGTTGGAGGTGTGGTTGCCGGTGATCCAGGTGGCTCCCAGCGAGGTCAGCGTCTGGTGTTCCATGGCTCCGCCGAAAGGGAACTCCGCGTGGCCGTATTTCTCGGCGATGAAGGGGTATTCGCCGTAGATCGAGGCGAAGTAGGCGATCATGTCCGGCAGATCGACGAAATCGGCTCGGGAATTGGCCGAATCTTCGGGATAAACGTAGTGATACAGAGGCAGCGAATCATTCGCCGCCGTGACGTACCAGTCCTGCCAATACGCGAAATTCGTCGCCGTCACGGAGATCAAATAGGGTGAGATGGGGTAAGTTTCGAGCCACTCGTATGATGTCCAGCCCTGCTCCGTTGTTGTTAGGACGGATACCAACAGGCCGTTTCCTGCGGCGTAGAGATTATCCGGCACGGTCCAGACCGTGCGGGCGGTGGCCTTGTCATAGGGGACGTCCTTACAGGGCCACCAGGTGCGCGCCCCTTCCTGTTGGGACAGCGACCAGATGATGTCCGTCCCCTGGTGAGAGTCCCAGGACAGCGCCTCCATATTCCCACCGATCGGGTAGCCGTGATAATGGATGGTGACCTCAGCGGTGTCGTCCGAATTCAATGCTTGCGGCAGTTGTACGGAGAGTTCGTCCAGGGATAGGTGCGCGTATCCCGCCGAATCCCCATTGACGAAGAGCGAATCCACGACCATGTTGTCGCGCAGGTGCAACACCAGTTCGATCAGGGTCGCGTCCGTGCAGACGAACAGAAGATCGACCTGTCCGCTGACGAATTCAGTTGCCGGATCGAAGCGGATGGCGATGTCGTAGTGCAGTGCGTCGTAGCCGCTGTCATCGGTGAAGTCGAGGGAAGCGAACCGCGTAGGTCCCCGAGCCTCCCGCGCCTGGAACAGTTCCCGGTAGCAGTCAGGCATCTCCCGGAGCTGGGCTCCCGATAGCTGCGCCATCAGGAGGGGAACGGCGATGAATAGACACTTTCGCACGGTGGTTACCGATTGAAGGAGTGGAAGGATCTTACCGACTATAATATAAGCGCGATAACCGAAAAAATCAAGGGGCATCCCCGTCCATCAGGATGCCCCTTATGTTCAGATTTTCTAACTCGTCATTGCCCCGAAGGGGCCCTTAGCGGCGAGGAATCCGCCGAACGGCGGA
>JALGZU010000330.1 GCA_025774735.1 candidate division LCP-89 bacterium
GGTTTTACCGCGATAGCCTTATCGAACTGGTCCAGCGCTTCCCTGTACCTGCCCACGCGGATGAGAATATCGCCCAGCGAATCGTAAGGGTTGGCCTGATCCGGAGCGATGAATACATATTTTTTCATGTATTCGATTGCCTTGGAAAAATACCCCGATTGCGCATGTAGGTAACCCAGAGAGTTGTAAACCAGTGCATAGTTGGGATTAATCTGATAGACCGTTTCATATTCGCTGATAGCCTTGTCGATCTCGCCCTTCTTCCAATAACGACCGGCCATGATAAGATGAGGCTCGATTTCATCCGGGTACTTCTTCAGCATTAGATCGAGTTCTTCATCGTAGCGGGTGTAGTCATTCCGGATACCTGCAGTCAGCAGGTTGATATTCAGTCGCTCTCTATCTGGAAGTTTGACAGCCAGTTGAAAAGCGCGATCTGCAGCCACAACGGCTTCCTCTTTTCGGCCCCGAATGGCATAGTATCTACTTAAACTTGCCCAGGCTGAAGCGAAAGCGCTGTCCAAACTTACAGCCGCTTCGAAATTCTCCAACGCATCCTTATTATAGAGCCGGTTAGCGTTTTCGATGCCCGCGAGGTAAAAATTATAGGCTTGGTCGGACTTCGTGGTCACGCTCCGATCTGTCCGCAAAGAGAGAGCCACGGGAATCGCAGCGGCAACTACTAGAATCCCGAGAATCCATTTAAGTTTCATCAGACTGTTCCATTCATGGTTTATCGATATCTATATTCGCAAGATAAGGGCCAGAATACTCAACTATAAAATATGCTGTGGAACTCATGGATAAGCACCGAAAATCTTCGATTTGCTACATTCAGGAGAGTCAGAGTAGCGTTCTGCAACTATTGACACTCAGTTCTTTGTATGATTTTTAAGGCTGTATTGCTCGATCTTTCGGTCCAGGGTTGTTCGAGCGATATTCAGGACGTCGCAGGTGCGTTTTTTATTCCAGTTATTGTGTTCGAGAACTTTTAGGATGTATTCTTTTTCAGCTTCGGCCAGAGTGCAGAAAGGCACAGATGCCGCGGCACACGTTGTCGGCGACGAGTCCGCTTGAGGTTTATCAACGAGATCATCAGGAAGCAGGATCTCTCCCCGGCACAAAACCATGGCACGGCGCAGGAAATTTTCCAATTCCCGCACGTTCCCTTTCCATTCCAGATTGCTGAGTTTTTCGATGACCAGGGGGGATACCTTCCTGACGCTGGTGCCCATATCGCGATTGATTTTCTCCATCAAATGGTCCACCAGGAGTGGGATGTCTTCACGCCGATTGCTTAATGGGGGTACGATGATCTCTACGACGCGGAGGCGGTAGTAGAGGTCTTCCCTGAAGTTATCCTCCTGGAGGAGGTTTTCCAGGTTCTGATGGGTTGCAGCGATGATCCGCGCGTCGGTTCTCATGGGACGGTTGCCGCCGACTCTCTCGAATGTTCTCTCCTGGATGACACGCAGCAGCTTGGTTTGCAACTGCAGGGGCATGTCACCGATTTCGTCCAGGAAGATGGTCCCCTGACCGGCCAGCTCGAATTTGCCTTTCGCCTGAGCGATGGCGCCGGTGAAAGCACCCTTCTCGTGTCCGAAAAGCTCAGACTCGATCAGGTTCTCCGGGATAGCAGTACAGTTGACCGGTATAAAAGGGTGCTCTCGATAGGGGCTGTTGTAATGGATTGCCTTGGCGATCAATTCCTTGCCGGTTCCCGAATCTCCCCGAATGAGCACTGTGACATTGGATTTGGAAACGGCGCCAATCGTCTTGAAAACCTCCAGCATACCCTGAGATTTGCCCACGATGTTGTCAATGTGGAATTCCTTGCCGATCGTATCCAGAAGACCATCCAGCCTGCGGCTGATGTCCTGGTTCTCGAGAGCCCGTTGGATGGTGATCTCCAGGTCATTCAGGTCGATCGGCTTGCGCACGTATTCGTAAGCACCCTGCTGAATGGCTTGAACCGTCGTCCTCATATCGTCGTAGGCCGTGATCATGATAACCTGCAGATCCGGCTGGATTTCTTTAATCCGAGTCAAAAACTCGATGCCGTCCATACGGGGCATGCGGATGTCACAGACGACCAGGTCGGGATGTTCAGATTCGACCTTCTCCATCGCTTGAACGCCATCTGAGGATTCGTGAAATTGCCAATCATCTCTGTTCAAATTAAGGATGATCGATTCCCGGCTGGATTTGTCGTCGTCCACGATCAGTATCTGCTTCATGGGTTACTCCATGCTGTCCTCATGAAAGATGGGCAGTGTCACGGTGAATTCCGCACCCTCGCCCGGTTCAGAAGTGACGGTAATTTCTCCACCCATCTCCTGTATAAATTTCTGTGCATTTGCAAGTCCCAGGCCAGTCCCGTCCGCTTTGGTGGTGAAAAACGGATTGAAGACCGAGTTGATTACCTCTGCAATCATTCCGGGACCGTTATCCTTGAACATCAATTCCACCTGCGCTGGATTCTCCAAAGCGGAGATTTCTAAATGTCCGCCCTTTGACATCGCATCCGAGGCGTTGGCGATAAGGTTCTTGCAAACCTGGTGCAGTTTGTCCCTGTCCGCTGCTACCTTGGACAGCGTCTCAGGGAGTTTCAGAATGATTTTGTGATTAGATTCATACAACACCGGTCCGAGGAGATCCAGGGTGCCGACCAGGAGATCCCGCAAGTTTACGGATTCGATCTTTAAGCCTGTTGGGCGCGCGTAGATCAGGACGTCGTGCACGATATGGTCGAGATGGTCAATTTCCCGCTGGATGATCTCCAGGCGCTTGCTGTTGATTGGTTCGGGTTTGAGGCTGCGGGCCAATCCCTGAATATTCAGTTTGATGGAGGAGAGGGGATTCCGTATTTCGTGCGCCACACCGGAGGCGAGTTGTCCCAGGCTGACAAGTTTTTCCGCTTCGAAGAGACGCTGGTTGGTTTCAAAGACCGAGTTCAACAATTGGATGTTCTCGATGGCAAGACCAGCCTGGCTCGAAAACGATTCCAGCGCTCCCAAGTCGGAGAGAGTGTAAACTTCACCGGATTGCTTGGATTCCAGGGAGAGCAGACCGACCATCTTCTGGTGGCTGAAGATGGGGAGTTCCAGCCGCTCCGGCGGGTGATCATCCGTGTAGCCCTGAATCCCGCCTACGTGGAGGGTCTCTCTACTGCGGGTGTGTTTGGGAGCGTTGTCGGACAGATCCGGTAGCGCACCCTCGGGTGAATTTTCATCGAGTTTTATTACATCCTCACTAATCCGGTTTTCTAGCAGAGTGTAGCGGCCCACTTCGATGGCGCCGGGGCTGTCGGTAATTATGGAGAGAGTGACATGAACCGGCTGGAAAATGTCATCGATCGCTCTGAGTGTGGCTTCAGCCAACTGCTTCATCTCGCCGAAAGAACGCAGCGAATCTGTCAGCCTGTTCAGGGTAACCTGGCGGTTATAGTCAGATCGGTAGAACAGGCGGTTTATGAATTTCTGGAGTCTCGCCCGGGAGGGTTCGAAACTGATGGCGATCAGTAGTACGAAGAAGACCCCGAAGAAGCCGCCTCCGAATGGAGTCACCCGATCGACCCAACCGCCCAAGCCGTTGACGATGATCATGTAGGTACCGATGAAAAATCCGGTCAGCAGAGAATAGAGCAGACTGCGCTTGACGATAACCTGTATCTCCAAAAGCCGGTACCGAATGATCGAGTAGGCGAAAGAGAGAGGGATTGCCATGAGCGGC
>JALGZU010000331.1 GCA_025774735.1 candidate division LCP-89 bacterium
GGATTTCATCAGGATGTTTGCTTTCAAGATGTTGTTATTGCAGTCGGCGGGCAAGAACCTCTGGGGTCTATTTCAGCAGCACCATCTTACCACTGGCTGAGTTCTGTCCGGCTTCCAACCGGTAAAAGTAGAGGCCCGAAGGCAATCCGGTCGCATCGAACGTGCTCTCGTGTTCTCCCGGAGATCGGTAGCCGTCCACCAGCTCGGAGATGAGTTGTCCGGAAGCGTCATAAATATTGAGGGTGACGTGACCGGCTAGGCTAAGTGAATAGTGAATTGTCGTCACCGGATTGAACGGGTTGGGGTAGTTGTACGGCAGAGCGAAAGACGTCGGTCCCGTTTGCGGCGATTCCTCTTCGGCCCAGAGCGACTGGTTGTAGGGGAAGACACCCATGTCGGCGGTGGTCAGATCCGGATCTTTCGGACTCAAAGGATCGCCCGCGTCGATGCAGGGCGAATCAGCCAGGAGCGAATACTCTCCAGCCATGAATCTCCGTTGGCGTTGACGGTCGTTAGATTTCCCAGTCCCAGAGGCAGAGCTCCGAAAAAGTTCACACCGTTGTTGTTGAAATCGCTGTAGGAGATCGAGATGTTGTCGGAAGCGTCAAGCGAGATACCCCCGTTGCCACTGTTGTCAGACACGATGCTGTTGATAATTAAGGACGAGAGGTCGTTGCTGAAGTAAATCCCTCCACCCCAGGCGGCGGCATTGTCGCTTATAGTATTGTGGGTGATCTGCAACAGGGATTCGACCGCGTAGATGCCCCCGCCGCTGTTGTCGGCGCTGTTCCCGGTGATGAGACAACGTTCGATGATCAGGCCCGAGCCGTCCGCACTGATTGCTCCACCAGTGTTCGTTGCATGGTTGCCGAATAGTGAACAGTGACTGATGGTCAGGTTTGAGCTGGCGGCGTACACCGCTCCCCCGCGTGCCTCGGAACCGGTTCCGGTTGCCCGTCCGTGGAGAAAGGTGCAGTATGACAGACAACTGCTGTCCGGCGCGTCTCTGAAGCGAATCCCCTGCCAACCGGTTACTTCGTTGCTGGCCGAGAAGAGGATGCTGTCCTCTGCGGTCCCCTCCGCGTACAGCCAACCCTGAACGGTCAGCCTGTAGTGCCCCAGGAACTCGATACTGACGCCCGGTTCCACGGTCAGGATCTCGCCGGGCTGAACGGTAATATCCCCCTGGATATAATAGGGTGATCCGGAAGAATTCCACAGTCCGTTAACATCTCCTGGTGCAATATAGGTTTCAGCTGAACCGCTGCCCAGTGCTAATGTGCACAATATGCAAGCGAAAACAATCTTCCTGCACATAATCGTTGCCTTCCAAAAGTTAAATATCAGATTACAAGCTGCTTATTATGACTGTGCCGAGGTAAACTCGAATCCTCTTGAATATACGATGCAACTTCTATACCCAACTCACCCCCAGAATCAACAGCACGGCGATGAGCACCATCATCAAACCTTCGCCCGCGATCAAACCCGAAGCAAGGGAGGCGCCGTATCGCTCCACGCTGTCGGGATTTTTACGGTTGTAGAGGTACGTCAACAGGGCGCCCAGCCACATGGCGATGGAGTAGAAGCCGGGCACGATGAAGGCGATGCCCAGGGCGACCGGCGAGGGCAGCCACTTGCTGATGGATTTGACCTTGTTGAGTAGCGTAAACACGACGCCGAAAACGGCGCCGGGGATGGCGAAGCTCAGGATCTGCGGATCGAACCCCTCGATCAACACCTTGGCCATGGTGTGCCAGGCGACCACGGCGGGTCCGGCAAAATCTTCACCGGGGATCTCGTAGGCGGCCGTCAGCAGGCGGTACACCGCCGCGGCCACGAAAATGCCCGTCATCACTCCGATCAACTGGGTGATGACCTGCTTGCGGATCGAAACCTTCAGTATATAACCGGCTTTCAGGTCGTGCATCAGATCGCCGGCCTGGCTGGCTCCGGCCGCGGTGATACCTGCGGACATGAGATTGGTGGTGATCTTCCCCGGATCCAGAATGGCGTACACCACCTGGGTGATCTTGCCCATCGCCCCCACCGGGTTGATGTCGGTTTCTCCGGTCGCCCGCACCGCCACCGAAGCGATGAAGAGCGATAAGAACACCGCCAGAATACCCATCCAGAAGGGGATACCGAAGTACACCTGCGCCAGAGTCGCCGTCAGCAACGTCGCCAGTGTCATGCCGACGAACCACCATTTCATCGGGAAGGGATCGGGTGCGTCCTCCTCTTCGGTCTCATCCTTACCGCCAACGGTTGCCTTGCGCAGTGATGTAAACGTCCGGGCAATGGTTTTATACTGCAACGCCAGGCTGGTGAACCCGCCCGCGATCATGCAGGCAACGCCCGGCCACATCACCCAGCGCAGCGCATCGCGGTAGATCGAAGAGCCGCCGCTGTATTCGACCAGGCCGGCCTGGTGCAGGATCGGCGTTAATATCCCCCAGGCCAGGATCGATCCGGCGAAGAGCGACCAGCCCACCTTGGGCCCGATCAGGATGCCCGCCCCCAGCATCATTGGCGACATGTTGACGCCCAGCGTGAGCACTCCGAACGTCAAGCCGGCGATGCCCCAGGTGAGTCCGATGTCGTTAAAGCTGAAATTCTCGAATCCGGCCAGCCCCAGTGGCTGGATCGACATGACCAGCTTGAACAGCCCCGCAAAGATCGCAAGATCGCTGAATAGAAGAGAATTTTCGCCTTCTTGACCGCCTCCTCTCCCGAAGCGTACATCGCTTTGATCGTTTCCGCCGCCGCCGTGCCCGTCGGGTAGCGCAGCTTCTCCACCACCACCATCTGCTTGCGCAGCGGCACTGCGAAGAAAACCCCCAGGAAGGCGATGCCCATCCCCCAGAGGATTAACTGCGGGTAGGTCAAAAGCGGCTGCCCTTGCTCTTTGAAGATCAATTCGAGCGCCGGAATCGAAGCGGTCAGTCCGGCGGCAGAGGCCATGGTTCCCGCCGACGATCCCGCCGTGGCGGTTATCAAGTTCTCCTTGCTGCTATAGGGTCTCTTCAACACACCGGCAAAAGTCCTGAAGATGGCGAAGGAGACCACTGCGGCGGTGATGGAAGCTCCGAACGTCCAGCCGATTTTCAGCCCGATGCAGATGTTGGATGCGCCGATCAAACAGCCGACGAACAGACCGGAGATGATGGCCCGCAGGGTCAGTTCGGAATATGAGTTCTGCATGCGTTTTCTCAGTTGAGTCTATGAGATGTGATCAATAAGCTTCAATGATCATTTAACTTAACAACAATTTTGATCTTATCAAAGCGAATATTTAGTCAAAGGATTGTAGACTCCCGGCATACGCCCGCGCCCGCTTAGAAGCCCATAAAGGATCCCTGACCCCGGCGTTTTTCCACCTTGAGATCCTGCAATTGTGTGGATTTGATGTTGATCTTTAAAAAGTATCCCTGCCCCGGCCCGTGCGGATTCCAGACCAGGCGGCCCTCCCAGCAGTGCATGTCCCGGTAGATGGTCAGTCCCGCCGAAACAACCTCGTGGTTGATCAGATCCAACCGGGTGTTATAGCTGATTTGCCAGTTCTGGGTGATGGAGGCGTCCACCGAGGCGTTCATCCAGAAGGTATCGCTGGGGTTGTTTGGATCGGTGCGGCTGGAGTTATACCGGAAGGTGAGGGATAGATCCCAGGGGACCTGTCCCAGGAACCACTCCTTCGGCCCCCGGAGCGGTGTCGCGGGCGCCGGGGTGGTATCGAGAGCCGCCTCTTCAAATGAGAATTCTTCCTGATCTTGCTCTAATTTTATATCTTCCGGCTCATGAACCAGGGTGCCGAGGGAAAATTTGGTGGTTGTAGAGATGTTGAAGTGGGTCAGGCGCAAAATCTTACCCTCTTCAGGGTCGAAGTAGAATTCATCATACTCCCCGCTGCCGCCCCACTTGTAGAAACTGTGAGTCGTCGATAGGTCCAGCGAGAGCGATTCCAGAGGGCCCAGCGGCTGCGATCGGTTGATAGGGCTGGCGCGAAAACTGGTGCTGAACGGGCTGAACTGCAGGCTGTCCAGCGCGAAGTTGTAGCTGCCGGAAAAGTTCAGATTGAACAGATCCCGCTTTTTCTGCGCTTCGCCCGAACCGTACTTCATCTGGAAAAGGTTGGACAACTGGTAACTCATCGCCATCGACCGGCTCGAGGAGGTCGATCCGAAGAGGGACCCTGCGAATCGATCCTTGGTGGTGGTCGAGCCGTCCGCTTCCGTTACCTCCTGGAAGTACCCCCAGGCCGGGTCCGAGAAGTCGGGACGGAAACTCATCGAAACGCTGGGCGTGGCGGTGTGCCGGATGGCCTCAACGCCCGGGATGGGGGGAGACCAGTAACCGTACAACTTCGTGGATAAGCCCAGCGCCGTGCTGAACGTGCGCCGCGCCGCGAATCCCTGTACTTTTGTCCCGCTGGGATTCTCGCTGTAGTCCCACGATTCATCGAACCAGTGTTCGTCGTAGTTGATGCTCGGGGTGATACTGAGGTACTTGAGGATTTTCTGGGGACTGTTGAAGCGGAGACTGTGCTTGGCCCCGGACCGGCGGGTCTGGACCAGTGAAGTATCCCCGGACGCGATCACCTGGTCCAGCACGCGGTAATGCTTGTATTCGCCGGAATAGGACCAATAGAGGTTGTGATACCACCGTGGTTCGAAGACTGTGGTGTCACCCGGTGTCTTCTTGGGTAGCGAGAAGATGGCGGTCTGACCCCGCCGGAAGGTGACCCGGGGAATGTTCTGGGTGATCTCGTCCGTTAAGAGGTTCTGTTCGTGGTGCAGGTTGGCTGAGAACGAATTTTTACTGTTGGGAAAGGTATGAGTCAGGGTGGCGTCCGACCGCAGCGTCTGCGAGAGTTGTTCGTAGAGGTTAAACGAGTAATCCTGGTAATAGCTGCCGTCACTGATGACGTTGGCGTCCACGCGCAACTTGGTGTAGGGGCTGATGTCCTGGTTGTGCCCCAGCCGTAATTCCCAGCGTTTTTGTCTGGAGTCGCCGAAATGCTGACGGATGTACGATCCGTCCAGAGAGCCTGAGAGGTGGTAGCGCCAGTTGTAGACCATCCGGCCGTGCAGCAGGAATCCGGACCGTTCGTAGTAGTCCAGCGATCCGGTGAAGTCCATGTAGTCGTTCGTCGCCCAGTAATAACCCAGATGACGGATAAAACGCCCCTGCGAGGCGCTTTCTCCGTACGTCGGAACGATCAGACCTGAGTGCCGCCCCGAACGCGCCGGAAAGACTCCGTAGGGGAGAATTCCCACCGGCACCTCTCCGAACTGCAGCACCACCGGCTTGGCGACCACCTTGTTCCCCACCATGAGTTTCATCTGTTGGGTGTAAAAGCAGTAATGTGGACCCTCTTTGTCGCAGGTGGTAAAACTCCCCGGGCCGGCGTAAAGAACGTCGTCCGGCTCTTTCTGCATGGTGTCGCCCCAGTAGTAGCCCTCCTGGTATTGCGTGGTTCCCTCGGTGACCCGCCCCCGGCGAGACTTCAGGTTGTAGGTCATGAGCTCCCCGACGATCTCCTGCCCCGCTTCGGAGATGACCGGTTGTCCCTGGACTAGGAACGTATCCACCACCGTCCTGGCGGAATCTGCCCAGACCGTGTCCATGATTCCTTCCGCGATGATGAGGTCGTTTTCCCAGTCGACAGTGATCTTTTCGGCGCGTAAATGCATCTTTTGGTACTTGACCTCGGCGTTGCCGCGCAGGAGCGTCTGTTTGTCATCGACGAAGAATTCGATGGACCGGGCGCTGTAGAAAATGAGCGTATCCACATCGGACCGCTCGGTCTCGAGTGTGTCTGTCACTGTGGACGTATCCGCGGGCGCCGCGTCGGGAAGATCGGTAACAACCCGGATGGAATCGGAAGGTTCCGTTTCGGCGGAGGGGGGCGGCTGCGCGCAGGGAGTCCGCGTGAAGAGCAAGACCAGAGCGACCCCTAAGGATGCGAATGTGAGAGTGCGCGAAACCATAGCCCATAATTTAAGAACGTTACGCTTAAGATGCAAGCGTACTTTTACCTCGCCGCTTTTCGCAATAATGCGGATCCAATCGGGATTTTTAGATACATTTCGAGGAATTTGGTTGGCTGAAAATCCAACCGTGGACTGTCTGCCGTTTCTTGGAGGAGGGGAGGCGCGGTGGGGCATTATTTCAGCAGTACCAGCTTGCGGTGATAGATTTGGTTACCGGATTCGAGTCTCAGAATGAACACGCCCGACGCCAGGCCGGAGCCGTCGAACGCGTGTTGATGGCTGCCTGCCATGCGGTAGCCGTTTACCAGCGA
>JALGZU010000332.1 GCA_025774735.1 candidate division LCP-89 bacterium
GCTATCATAATAAATCGTTTCGGTATATACACCGGTACAGGGGATGGAATCACCCGGAATCGTCCATCCTTCGGGAAGAGAAATCCCAAAATAGGGTACTTGACCTCCTCCATTGGTAAGTGCTTCAATACTCACCGTGACAATCTCACCAGGTAGCGCGGACGTGGGTTGATCGACGGATTCGAACCATATACATCCATAAATCAGGAAAACTGGCAGGCAGATTATGACGCTTCCCCTGAATGCCTTTTTCATTTTATCCTCCGATATTCATAATTCTTCTACGCCTTTGTAGAGTCAGAAAAGCACAACCGGATCACCATCTCCACAGAGTATGAATCCAACTGTGCCTTCTTCATGTTGTTTTTAATCTTACCCGACAAGGTGACCTGCATCCCGGAACAGGTCATGCCCGTTACGTCATCAAATCACAGGTGTCGGCCGATCATATGCAGGATTGACAAATCACCCTAAATATAGCCTTTTAAAACCAATAAGTCAAGTGGAAAAATGAAATCTACCAAAAATTTTATGATTGACAAACTCACCTGAAAAGATAAAAAAGCGATCCCGTCACCTCGGAATCGCCTGATATATGTAGAGGCGGGTTTCAAATCCGCCCTTTTAAGATTTACCTTGTTGCGTCGGGTCTTGTCCGCCGCAGGGGGATGTGACCTGACGCCAAAAATCCCTACCTTATCGTCCCCTCGTACTGCGCCGTCAACTGCTTCGCCTTGACGTGCTCCAGAGTGTAATCCGGCAGCAGCATCGGAGCGATCCGGTCAGTCTTAACGCCGGCCTTCTCCAGTTCCTCGTGGAATTTCGTCACGTGCTCAAGGGTCAGCTTGCCATCCTCAGCTCCGTTCAGCGCATAGGCCGCTGCGTTCTTCCCGGCGATGCGCCCGTAAACCATGATGTCTAGCAGAGAGTTGCCCATCAGCCGGTTCTCGCCGTGAGTCCCCCCGCCGACTTCGCCGGCGACGTAAAGCCCCGGGAGTTTCGTCGTGCCGTCCGCCTCGAATTCCAGCCCCCCGTTCTGGTAGTGCAGGGTGGGGTAAATCAGCATCGGCTCCACGCCGATGTCGATCCCGAAGCGGCTGAAGAGGATGTGCTTGCCGGGGAATTCCTTCTTCACGTACCCCTTGCCGAATATCTCGTCCAGCATGGGGCTGTCCAGCCACACGCCGAACTTGCCCGTCGGAGTGGGTACGCCTTTGCTCGTCTCCACGCACTCCCGGATGATGCAGGCAGCCTCCACGTCGCGCGGTTCCCGCTCGTACACGAACTGGTTGCCTTCTATGTTGACCAGGTTGGCTCCAGCCCCACGGAACTTCTCCGTAATGAGAATCCCTTCCGCCTGTTCCGGGAAAATCACCCCGGTCGGATGGTACTGTACCGTGTGCAGGAAGCAGACCGGCACTCCGGCGCGGTAGCCCATCACCACGCCGTCGCCCGTGGCGCCGTAATGGTTGGTCGTCATGAAATTCTGGATGTGCAGACGGCCGCTGCCACCCGTCGCCATCACCACCGCTTTAGCTTTAACTGAGATATACTCGACGGTTTCCATGTTGTACAGCAGCGCTCCGGCGCAGTGCCCCTTGTCGTTCAGAATCAGCTCCACCGCCGGTGAAAACTCGATCACCGTGATGTCGTCCACCCGGTTGCGGGCTTCGTCGCGCACTGTGCGCATCATCTCCGCGCCGGTGATATCAGCGGCGTAATGCATCCTCTTGCGGGACGTGCCTCCGCCATGCAGCGTCTTCAGGGTGCCGTCTTCGTGCTTGCTGAAGTTGCAGCCCAGGTTCAAGAGCCAGCGGATCACATCCGGCGCTTCGTTCACCAGCGTCTTGACCAGTTCGGGTTTATTATTGAAGTGCCCGCCGCCCATCACGTCTAAGTAATGGTAATAAGGCGAATCCTTCCAGCCCTTGGTCGCCGCCTGGATGCCGCCTTCGGCCATCATGGTGTTGGCGTCTCCATGACGCAGCTTCGTGGCGATGATAACCTTGGCGCCCTGCTCTTGGGCCAACAGAGCCGCCGACGTCCCCGCGCCCCCGCCCCCGATGACCAGCACGTCCGTCTCGTAATCGGCCTTGGATAGATCGACCTCCTCCGCATTGACGCGGCTTCTGGCTTCCAGGAGATCGACCATCTCGTGAGCGATCCGGTAGCCCTTGTTCGGTCCCGCCTGGATCTCCCGTCTCCCCTCCTCCTTGACGTCCGGGTGGAAGGCGTCCAACACCTTGCTACGGTCATCGAGGCTCAGGGCTGGAAACTCCTCGCCCGCCTGCTTCCTCTTGATCCGCTCCGGGCGGGTCTCTTCGACGGTTTTTATCAATTGTTTTAAACTGTCAGGATATCCCATCTTGCACCTCGTTATCGGGTGATAAAGTCTTTGGTTTACTTCAGTAGAGCGAAATCGCTCTCCGGAGTCCACTCGTTCTCGGAAAGATCCGGCTCTACCTGCCGCTGCTGGTACAGCTCCTTCAGCTTTTTGATGTCGTCGCTCACCTCGTCCATCTGCATCGGATCCAGGGTCCCCAGATCCATCAATTCCTTGACAAACTTGCCGTAGTAATCCGACGCAATCGCCTCCACCTGTTTGTCGCAGTGTTCCGATGGCAGGGCGATGAATTTTCCCCGGATGCGCCGCACCATCTGAGCAATGTGATACTGCGCCAGCTCGCCCATACAGCGGGTGGCGCATAGGCCGCACTGGATGCAGTCGAAGGAGATCTCCGCCGCCTTGTCTAGGTCTCCCCGCTTGATGGCGGCTATGTAATCCATAACCTCGACGTCCATGGGACAGACCTTCGAACAGGCATTGCAGGCCAGACAGCGGAACAGTTCCGGATAGGCTTTGTACACCTCTTCCGCCTCACCCTTGATGTCCTCCCAGTCGTAAACCGCCCGGTTGGCCGGAAAGAAGGGAATCTGGGTCAGGTACATCTCGGGTTCCACCACCGTCTGGCAGGCCAGCCCCACCCGGATGTGATAATCCCCGGGCAGTCGGTAAACCGTCCCGCAGGCGCCGCACACGCCTCCGCGGCAGCCCGCCCCGCGCACGAACTTGTACCCGGCGTACTCCATCGCCTTCATGATCGTCAGCGATGCCGGCACCATGTACTGTTTCCCCATGACATACACTGGAATCAGGTTTTCCGTGACCTTTTCTTCTTTAGCGAGTGTTGCTGATTCACTCATGAAAACCTCGCAGGTTTATATCTTAATGTGAAACGATCTATCGTTTGATATTTACGCCGCCGTCTTCGCCAGCAGACCCTTCTCCTTGAGTAGCTCCAGTGACGCCGGCGGATTCAATTCGAAACGGCACAGCGACGGGTCCAGCCCCAGAGCTACCGCCAATAGCTGCGTGAAGTAATAAGTCGGCAGCGGTTTCAACTCGTCGTGCTTCTTGATGACGTCCCCCTGGCGTCTGCCAAGATTGTACTCGCACAGTGGACAGCTCACGATCAACGCTTCCGCTCCCTGCCCCTCCGCCGAAGAGATAACCTTCGACGCCGTCTCCAGAGCCGCCTCCGGGTTGGAGATGATCTGGTACGAACTGCAGCACTCTGTAGCGTGATCGAAATCCACGAACTGGGCTCCCAGCGCTTCGACGAAGTCCCGGAAGATCTCTGGATTTACCGCCCCGTCAATGGTCACTGACTCCGGCCGCGTCAAGGTGCAGCCGTAATAGGGCGCCAGTTTCAACTCGTTCAGCGGAGGTCAGCATGTGCACGACCTCGACCTCTCCGGCGTAATCGCTCTCTTCCTCCATGAAGGTGTTGATCGTCTTACGTTTCTCCTCGTCGTCCCGCATCAGCAGGTTCGCTCGAGCCAGCGTGTTGTAACACATCGAACAGAGCGTCATAACCTTGCCGAAATCCTGGTCCTTGGCCCGGATCAGATCCCGCACCGGAGCCAGGAGATGGATCAGGTCGTCATCCGCCAGCGAATAGACCGCCCCGCAGCAGTTCCAGCGCTCCAGCTCCTTGACTTCGACTCCCAGAGCGCCCAACGATGCCACCGCGGCGTCTTCCAGATTCTTCGCCTGCGTTTTTAAAGTGCAGCCCGGGTAATAGCCTAATTTCATCGTGGTGTTT
>JALGZU010000333.1 GCA_025774735.1 candidate division LCP-89 bacterium
GAACGGCATATTCAGGTTGCCAGTATGGTCCTGGAGAAAGCCAAGCGGCTGATCGAGTACAAACACGACGTGGTCATTCTCCTGGACAGCATCACCCGCCTGGCGAGGGCGCACAACGCGGTCTCCCCGCATTCGGGAAGGATTCTTTCCGGCGGTATGGATGCCACTGCGCTGTACGAACCGAAGCGCTTCTTTGGGGCTGCGCGCAACATTGAAGAGGGTGGATCCCTGACAATTATCGCCACGGCGTTGATCGAGACCGGCAGCCGCATGGATGAAGTGATCTTTGAGGAGTTCAAGGGCACAGGGAACATGGAACTTGTGCTCGACCGCCGTCTGGCTGATATCCGTCTCTTCCCGGCCATGGACATCAATCGCTCGGGGACTCGCAAAGAGGAACTGCTACTCAGCGAAGATGCACTGAACAAAATCTGGATTTTGAGAAATCTGCTAGCCGAATCCAATCCCATCGAGACAATGCGCTTCATACTCGAAAAAATGCGCGGTACGAAATCCAACCAGGGTTTCTTCGATATTATGAAAAACGGCGGACCACCGGAGTAACCGCCCAATAATCGTTAGAAACAGGGAGAATCAGGCGGATCATTTCTGCCTGATTTTACTTTAATCCGCTCGTCTGAGCTCAACCCGGCAAATATTTCTTGACTTGGGCCGATTTATACCATAAATTTTATAATGCACTGTTATGGAGGGGTAAGGTTCTGGAACGCGTTCTCATACTGCGAAATCAGGGCATCGGGGACCTGATCCTGATCACCCCGGCTGTCCGTGCAGTTCGCAGACTACACCCGGATGCCGAGATCACGGTTATGGTGGGTGATTGGTCGAGAGCGGCTGTAGAGGGAAATCCCAATATCAATGGGATTCTGTCGTACCCGGATGTCTGGATTCAGAATAAACAGCCCCTGGGATATCTCCGGTTGGTGAAGCGGCTTCGCCGTCAGAACTTCGACGTCGCCTATATCTTCCACTCTCATCCCTTGATCCAGTTGATATCTGTTTTAGCCGGCGTCCCTGTGCGTTTCGGCTTCTTCGATCCGGAACTTAAGAAGCGGGGGAAATTTCTGACGGACAGCACGGAGTGGCAACCCAATACGTCCAGGTATATCGCCGATAATTACCTGGATGTGCCACGCCTGGCCGGATGGCGGGGAGATGATGTGTCGCTGGAATTCTTCCTGACAGACGCGGAACAGGGAGAAGCCGACCGGATTTTGGTCGATGAGAGTTTGAGTGGTGGCGAGTTTCTGTTAATCGCCCCGGGGGGAGGAGTCAATCCCAGACAGAACGTGTTCGAGAAGCGCTGGGGCGTCGAAAGTTACGCGCAACTCTGCGATCTTCTCCACGAACAATGGCATTTACCGATCGTCTTAACCGGTAGTATTCAAGAAGCGGAACTCGGCCGGATTATAACGAGACTCTCTTCGGCGACAATCGTAGATTTGACCGGTAAGATCCCCTTCAGGACGGCGGCGGCCTTGGTGCGCCGCTCTCGCATGCTGATCTGCAACGATTCAGCGATCATGCACGTGGCAGTCGCTTTTGGTGTCCCAAGTCTTTCTGTGTTCGGACCGTCAAACCCCAGGTCTTTAATGCCCGTATCAAAAGTCAATCAGTGGATTACTAGCGAATTGGATTGCAGTCCCTGCTACTGCAATGGCATATTTGAGGGGTGTTCGCATCTACGTTGCATGACGGAATTGCAGCCAGCGAAGATTATGGACCGCTTGAATGAGATGTGCGACCAGGTTGAGGTTCTGAAGCCATGAGAGGCTATCTGCTTAGATTGACAGCCATCACATTTATTCATATCAAATTGATTTAAATTATTGAGTTTAATCAGTCCAAAATGGTAAGGCGATAGCACCAATTAGCATTGAGGATCTATCGGCTGACTCACAACTGGAGTATAACATGGATCGCCTGAAAGTAATGATGTTGAATCCGCCTTTCATGAAGCGGTATTCTCGTCCCCAGCGAAATCCAGGGGTTACCCGCTCGGATACGATGTATTACCCCTATTGGATGGCCTATGCTACCGGGGTTCTCGAAAAGCACGGATTTGACGTCCGCTTCTTTGATGCTCCCGCAGCTGGTTGGGATTATCCCGAAACCGAGCGCAAAGCCCTGGAATTTAAACCTAATCTGCTGGTTCTGGATACCTCCACTCCGAGCATTCATAACGATATCAAAGTCCTGGATATGCTCAAGGAGAAACTGCCGGATGTAACCTGTGTCATGTTGGGGACTCACGCTACCGCAATGACCGATGAAACGTTTGGGTTCACACATAACCTTAACTATATCGTGCGCGGCGAATACGATTTCACCCTGTTGGAGCTGGCGCGTACCCTTGAAAACGGGGGTGATCCGACTGGTCTGGAAGGTTTGTCTCACCGTTCAAACGGTGAGATCGTACACAACCCACCCCGGGAGTTGATCGAGAACCTGGACGAGATTCCCTTCGTTTCTGAGGTTTATAAGCGCCACCTGAATGTCTGGGATTACTTCAATCCTGATTGCCTCTATCCCAACGTCACGATTCTGACTGGCCGTGGGTGCCCCTATCGTTGCACTTTCTGTCTCTGGACAGCCACACTTTCCGGTTACAAGACCCGGTTCCGCTCCATCGACCTGGTTCTGGATGAGCTGATGTACATCCAAAAAGAATTCCCGGATGCACGCTCCGTCTTCTTCGAAGACGACATCTTCACGATAAACGAGAAGCGCTGCGTGGAGCTCTGCGAAGGCATGATCAAGCGGGGTTTCAAGATGACCTGGAATGCCAACACCCGCGCTGACATCTCATTCGAAACCCTGAAAGTCATGAAGCGAGCTGGGTGCAGGGCGCTATGCGTCGGTTTCGAGACAGGCAATCAGGAAATCATCGATGCCTACGGGAAGCGCCTCAAGCTGGAAGATTATTATATCTTCGCCAAGAACGCGCACAAAGCCGGAATCATGATGCACGGCTGCTTCATCGTCGGTGGTCCCGGTGAAAACCGGCAGACGATGGAGAAAACGCTCAAAATGGCCAAGGAACTCGGGCCCGACACCGCACAGTTCTATCCGCTGATGGTCTATCCGGGAACGGTTGAGTACGAACGGATGAAGGAGAACGGGATGCTCGTCACCGAGAACTACGAGGACTGGCTGACCCCTGATGGTCTCCACAACTGTATTATCCGCACGGAAGATTCGTCGCCTGAAGAACTGATCCGCTGGTGTGATCACGCCCGCCGTGATTTTTACCTGCGCCCCAGCTTCATCTGGTACAAGTTCAAGCAGGGCATGCACGACTCAGATGAATGGAAGAGAACCATGAAGGCATTCAGGGTGTTCGTTAAGCACCTGGTAAAGCCGTCAGTTTAAGGGAAAACATCTGCCGCAGGGAATCTCACACAGATCAAGTCCACAGTTATTACACATAAAAAAAGAACCCGGTCGATCGGCCGGGTTCTTCGTTCTTTAGGTTTCTCGTTTTCTATTCGCCATCGTCTACTTCATCGACGCCTTTTTCCCAACTCTCATCCATGTTCTCCTGATAGCCTTCTCTGGCGTTTTTGAAGGTATCGGAGTTCGTCGGCCTATCGGTCTGGAGCGAACGCACTCTTAATTCGGGTACCAGAGTTGCCTTCAATACTACGATCAGTTCAGTATCCGAAACGTTCGTGAGGTTATAACCGAACAGGTAGCGCAATCAACAAGCCACCGACCGACGTGCTTTCGCCATCGATGAGGATGACTTCGGTTTGGGCTTCGGACTTGTTGATGATCGTGGAGACCGCATCGGGGATAGCGCTCGACCTTTCGGCGCTTATTTTCAGGTGAATGAAATCGATTTCATCTTCGCTGATCACGAGCGGAGTCACGGAAAGGATCGTACCGGTGGAGAAGAAATTATCGATCACGTTCCCGGCAAAATCGCGAGTCTTGATCGAGAAGTCCTGACCGACCTGTATCCGGCCTTCCCGGCCCGATATAACGACGACCTCCGGCTGCGCCAGGATTCTTCCCAGGTTATCACTCTCGAAAGCCCGGAACATCCCCGTGACGTCGTAGTTCACGCCGTCCTTGGCACTCCCGTATTCGAAAGTCCCACCCACAATCTCGTCGGATACCGGGGTGGCAGCGTTGACGCCGAAGGTTCCTGAAATGGAACTGCTACTCGCACCTACGAGCCAATCGATACCCGCTTCCGCCAGAGCACCTCGGTCGGCTTCGAAGAAGATGGCTTCAATGCGGACTTCCCTGCTGGTCAGAGTGATGGTCTCTTTGTCCGGGGCGGCAACTTCCGCCTCGCCAACCACTTCATAGAAATTATCGTGTATCTTGTACGCGAGCCGGTTCGCATTGAGGATCACCTCGAAGGCGGTTTTCCAGTACAGATTGGTGATCTGAACATTAATTCGTCCCTGTCGACTGGCTGGATCGATGATAATTTTCCCTTCCTTCTCTTCGGCGATTTTGGAGAGGATCTCGAAGGCTTCAGCAAACTTCATATCAGCCGACAAGGTAATGATCTCTTCCGGCGAAGTGTAATCACGCACCGGAAGGCGTTCTTGCGCTCCGGCCACAGCACAGAACATCAAGACCGCAAGTGCAGCAATAATGGATCGTCTCATTTTTACCACCATGTGTTTATCTGGTTCTTTTATTATTTCCCTGTCTGTATAACCAACGGGACTTTTCTCGGAGGATGCAATTTGGTTAGATTAAAGATCGCACGGTTCGATTCCGGGATGATATCAACCAGACGTCCCAGATACACTTCATCCCCCAGGTTTAAGATCTTGAGCTTGCCGTTCTGATCCACGATATACGCCTGAGTGGCCGTCAGAGCTCGCAGATTGGATTTATAGATGTTAATCAGACCACGTGTATTCGGTGGAATGGTGTATCTTTTACTGCGCAACGGCCGGAAGGGATCATGAATTGCCTGGGGTGGCTGAACGTCTGCCGCGTAGTTGAGTTGATCAAATCCAGGACGGTCCGCCGAAATGGCGGTCATATTGAGAACGAATTTCACCCAGCGGCTGTTCGATTTTTTGGATTTTGATTCCGGGTAACTCTCTTCCATCGATAAATCGTTGATTTGCAGATAGCGCGGCAAGTGCTCCAGATAGTAAATGAAGCGGTGCAGATCGAGGTAGCGGGCTTCGCCTACAACCTGATAGTCGGCAAAGCGTATCCCAACCGAATCTCGCTCTTCTACCGCCGCGTAATCGAAGTTAAGAGTGGTCTTATACCGGGACAGGATCTCGTCCAGGTAGGCATAGGTCTCATGCGATGTTTCGCTCGCAGGAATGACCTTTTCACGATGATCCCATCTGTACTGAACCTCGGCTAGCTCGCGCTCGATGTCAGGCAGGCTGGCAACCAATGCTTGATCCAGTTCCAACTCCTCTGAGACCACTTTTTCTCGTGCCACCAGTTCCTCTTCGGTCGTTTTCATCCGGAAGTGCACCTGATAGACGCCAGCCAGGATGATCAACAACCAAAAAGCACCCAGCAGTATAGTGTTTCTTAATGCGTATGACATGCCGATCTCTCCTATCCACCCAACTTTTCTAGCTTTCTTTTAGCCGTTTCAGTATATTCACCTTCCGGATACGCCTTGAGGAGCGCTTCGAATTGGTGAATGGCCTGGTCTTTTTCTCCCAGGCGCGAGTAGCTCATCCATTTGATGGCTTCGCTGTAGTTTTTCATCGAGTAAGTGCACTCACCCATCCAGTAATAGGCGGATCCCGCCTGGCGTGAATTGGGGTAATTATCCACGACCGTCTTGAATTCGTTAAAGGCATTCTGGACGTCGTCACTCTTGATGTAGTCGAGGCCGCGCTTGTAGTAATCCTGAGCGCCCGAGGCCAAAGATTTTGAAGCAGCAGGTTTTTCCGTCTGATTGCTGACTGCGACCTTCTCCATTGCGGGAGTCTTGTGCTTCGCAACGGTGCTCTTTGCGGAACTCTGCTGCGAGGCGAACGGCCAGGTCGGAAGAGTCTCATCGGACTGTGGGGATTTTGCTGTCCAATCAGAAGCGCCCTCTGCCGCAGGTTCTGATTGTTTTCCCTCGGTCCACTTCTGGTTTTTGACAGGTTTCACTTCCGCTCCGGTAGTCTGTTTTTCATGCACTGTATTTGCAGCAACCTTTTCAGGCGTAACCGTCTGGACGGGTGGTGGCGTCTGCTCGGTTTCAGCCACTGGTTTTACCTTCTGATCCAGCTTGGCTGCTACCGTTTCTACAGCAGAAATGGAACCGCTCGTCGATGCCGGCCGATCAGCGATCTTCGCCAGAGTGGTAGTCTCCTCGGGGGTTATGGGAGGAGGAATTTGTGCGTCAAAATCGAACTCGTATACCTGTTCCCCGGCTTCGGATATTACCCGGCTCACCTGGTTAAGATGCACACCCGGGAATCCCGCTGCCAGAGCCGGCACACGGTCCCTCGTGAGGGATCTTCCCACCAGGAGGAAGCCTTCCGGTGTTGAGGTGACCTTATCCACCCAGATATTGTTGACCGATTTGAAATCGTTGGTCAACTTGTCGAATAGACGGCTCCACTTGTCGGCGTCCAGGACGACAGCCTCCAGGAACGCGAGGTTGGATTTTCCTTGAGCTAGTTGTTCCTGGAGCTGATTAACGTAGGCAATGTCCTGCTGGAGCGCGTTGATGGCTTCTTGTTTTTGCTTGATGCTCTGGCTTGCCGCATTAATCCTGCCCTGGCGAGAGATGCCCTGGTAGGAGAGCAGAGCGACGCAAGCGAAAATCACACCTAGCAACCCGAAACCGTGCCAGGCAACTCGCATCGGTTTCTGGGAGTCCTTGACAAAGCGAGGCATCAGACGCGTTCTGATGAACTTGGGATGCTTCTTGTCCAGTTCTTCCCAGGCCATCGAGATGGGAATGGCGAAATTCGGGAAGATGGCCAGTTCTTCACTTTTCAGGTTGCTGGTATCCAGGTTCCCCGGGGTAATCGGATGGACCTCTGCATCAGGAAACTGCTTGGTGAAGAACTCATGAGCCCGGGTCATGCCAATTTCACCGGCGAGGACGATCTTATTGATCTCAGGCAGACCGGATTCCTCCTGCTCTAGCAGGATCTTACTGAACAGGGTCTTACAAACCTGCCGGGAATTGTAACCTTCACGAATGGACTGAATGAAACTGATGGGATCCCCACCCTTCATAATGACCGCTCTCGAGAAGTCCGCACCTATATAAATCACCGCTGTGATCTGGTCTTCAGGTGGATCCAGAGTGGTCCGAACCATGTTGATCAGGGAGATCTCATTGGAGTTGACCTGACAGACGTAAGGTGTCCCGCCGGCGAGGAAGTTCTTGATTTCGATAAATTCCTCGATAAGCGGAATGTTGCCTTCGGACACCACCACCGTCAGCCCTCCCGACTCGTTCGAGAAGTGGTCGGTGACTGCGGTCTCCAACGTGCCTCCGGTCAGGGGAGCAATCTCTTCATTCAATCGCTTCTGCAACTTTCTGCCACCGAGACCGAAATTGCTCTCGAAGGAGTAATAGGTTGCTTGACCTTCGGGGATGTTTACCGCGATTCGGGTGTTATTGAGCGGATACTTAGCGAAGATGTTGATCAAGCTGGCAGAGACATCCTCCAACTGTGACCCGCCTTCCGTCTCAGTGTCCTCCTCGAACCCATGTTCGGGCGATGCCGCTTCCGCTTCATCGAATCCGAAGATATCGTCATCGCCTTCCACAGCAGCAGCCGGTTGAGCCACCTCTGAAGGTCTGAGTTTACCCAGGCGAGTTGGGAGCGTCGTAGACTCCATGGAGTAGACGACGATTTCGCCTCTCTCTTTACCCATGTGAACGATGCGCAGATCCGCTCCGTCCACCATGACGCCCAGAACCATTTTCCCGGACGATTTACTTGTCTTTTCTGAATCCATAGCTAAGTCACGTTTAGATGTTCATAGCCCGTGGCTTCTCATTTCGAGTACTCGAGAAGCTCTCTCATTCGATTCTTGTTGTTAGCAAAGTTGACGGCTTCTTCTATGGAGATCTTCTTCTCAGTGACGAGGCGTCGGAGGTCCTGCTCCATGGTGTTCATCCCTTCCTTCTCGCCTTCACTGATCATCTGATAGATTTCACTCGTGTTGTCGTTTTTGATGGCCGCCGCGACGGACGAGTTTACCAATAATACTTCCTTGGCAAGGATGCGCTTGCCGTCCATAGTGGGCACCAGCTTCTGGGAAATGACCACGCTGAGTACATCCGCAAGCCGGTTCCGGACACGTTCCTGTTCATCCGTGGGAACCTCGGCAACGATACGATCGATCGATTCCACGGCTGATCCGGTATGCAGGGTGGAGAAGACCTTGTGCCCTGAA
>JALGZU010000334.1 GCA_025774735.1 candidate division LCP-89 bacterium
TCCGGCCGCGCCACCTCGTCCAGCATGATGCTGGCTCCGATAATCTCTACACCGAGTTCGTCATACGCAGAAACGTAGATGCTCCCCACCGGAGCCAGATCCGACTCCGTGATCTCACAGCCGGGCGCCAGAACCAGCAGCGCCATGATCACGATCGCCCCGGTCAGAGGAAGGGAAAGCCTATTAAGGATATATTTTCGCATGGATTTGCAGTCAGTCTTGTGAAAATCAGAACCTGAACGATCAAATTACCATCTATAATTTAGTAAATCCAAACACCCTTAGTCAATCAAAATATCGATGCTATGACGTTGAATATAAAGAAGAGCCTCCCCGCGGATCGGGAAGGCTCTCTGCAATAAATTTGCGGTTGAGTGTGTAAGTCGGCGGGTGACCCTACTTTACCAGGATCATCTTGCGCGTCTGGGCGAAACCGTCCGCCGACATGTGTGTCAGGTAGATCCCCGATGCCAGGGAGGATCCGTCGAACGTCACCCGGTGCACCCCCGCCGCACGCTCTCCGTCCACCAGGGTAGCCACCCGGCGGCCTTGCAGGTCGTAAACCGACAACCTCACCTGCCCGGTTTTGGGTAGACCGAAGCTGATCGTGGTCTGCGGATTAAAGGGATTGGGATAATTCTGGGTCAGGTAGTATTCCTCCGGCAGGGTGACCGAAACGCTGCCTTCGACGCCCAGCGGCAGGCTGCCCGTGGTGAACTTCACGCTGAACTGATCCTCCAGCGGGATGGCCAGGCTGTCGTACGTGCCGTTGTACAGGTACTCCAGACCCACTGCCCCCTCGAGGTCTTCGATCCCGACAGTGCAGCCGTTCAAGAGGCTGCTCAGACTATGGTAATGCACGATGATTTCCCCGTCGCCGGTAACCGATGGGTAGTACGCCGGATCCAGCAGGATCACCTCGAACGTTTCCACCGAATCGAGACTCCCGCTGTGAGGCATCTGATACCACTCTACGATGAAGCGGTGATTGGCGGCATCATCGAGGTAAAACACCTGTCCGCCGCTGGCGTAAGCCATGTAGTCCCAGAACGCCGCGATCAGCCTGTTCGGAGGCAGAGCGTCCGGGATGGGCAGGTTCTGCGGGAAGAAGGTTTCAGTCGTATCGAAGGAAACCCAACCGTTGGCGTTGATGGTGGCTTTGTCGTAATCCACGCCGTAGAAGCGGAAGCTGAATGGAAGATCGAGGAGCGTGAAGGGTAAAACACTCAGATCCAGTTCGATGCCATTGCCCCCGGCCGGCGTCGCAATTTCAACCCAGTCGTAATCCGGCGCATCCAGGCCGTCATACTCGTCATAGGCGTAGTACCCGTACGCGTCCGGACCCGAAGGCACGTAGCGGGAATCGCCCACCATGATGCCGAACTCCAGCCTGGTTATGTACCCGCCCGGCGTCGTGATGTCGAGCGTGAAATTGGCGCTGTCTTCCGGTGTAATGCTCGAATCGGCGGCGATGCTCGCATAGAGCACGACTCCGCTGCTGTCGGAATCCAGGTAGGCCAGGATGCCGCTGTTCTGAGGGATCGTGATCAGGGGATTATCTGTCGCCAGAAGTACGGTCAGATCCTCGGCATAGCCGCTGCCCTCATTATATAGTGTGATCTGGAAGTCCGCCGTCTCGCCCGGATCCAGGTGATCGTTGCCGTTGCCGCTGGCATCGTCGATGAACAGGCCGTCGAAGACCACCACAGGAGCGTGCGCGGTGATCGAAAACGGCGAGAGCCAGGTCGAATCTCCGTCTGTTGCGCCCATGGTGAAAGCGATCTCGTGCAGGTCGGGAACGTTGCCGGTGGTGGCGATTTCAAAACCGTCCGGGATCATCGTCGTGGATAGGCTCGCAATGCTCGGGTAAATCTCCATGCTGTCGATCAGGACGATATAGTCGTCGTTGCACAGAATCCTTGTTTGGATGTTCGTCGCCGTCTGAGTTCCGATATTCTTCAACGTAATCGAGAGGGTCACGTCCTCGCCCAGGTCGAGTAGCTGGTTGTTGTTACCGCTTGCATCGTTGATGGTCAGATCCTCGTAAACGACGTAATGCGGCTGTTCCGTGATGACGTCTACCTCGGAGGAGTAACGGTTGTAATTCTGCAGAGTTGCTGTCACCAGGATCGTCTCACCCGGACTGCGCGGCGAAATTGAAATCGTCTGAGGCGATCCCGTCGCCTCGGTCACTCCGATGATCTCTTCGCCCACCGTCAGAGCCACCATCGCCCTCGTCGTGGCGGTAATGGGGAATTCGGTGATCTCCGCATTCACCATCGCCGGATGTTCCACCGTCAGCGCCTGAGGTACCTCCGAATACAGCGTCAGAAAGGCGTCTCCGAAGTGGTGAAGCAGATGATAGGTGACGGTTTTGCTGTAGACGTTATATGGCCAGCTCGATGCTTCCAGGTAATATTTCCCCGAAGCATTGGCGAAACAGGTACGAAGTTCTGGAGATCCCGTCGAATCCACTCCGTAACCCGGATCGAAATCGGGCCACATGCTGTCGTAAACGCCCCACTGGTACGTGTCGTTGACGAACGAGTAGGACACCTCGCTGGCGGCGTTGACGCCCACCGCGCCGTACTGCATGTTATAGAAGCCTTCCGCCAGGCACTGGTTGGAGAGGCTGAAATTGCCCGTACAGCAGTTCGTCGAAAAAACGAAGGGCAGCATGGTGTTGGACAGCCCCGTCAGGCTGTTGACACTGTAAGCCGGTTCCCCCCAGCCGTATTCGTACCCGTGATCCCGGTGCTGCAGGATGAACGCCCCCGCATTGATGTCGGCGTTGATGCGAGTGGCGTTGCCGCCCCAGTCCCACAGGTATTCCGGCGTCGCCGGGATGTACTGCAGGCCCGCCGGGCCGAAATAAGCCACGATCACATTCGTGTTGGTCGCCGTGGACCAGATGGTGGTTGGCAGCGGCGGTTCGTAGATGGCGTACTCCCTGACCGGATTTTTGCCCAGCTCGTTGGCTAAATACCCGTAGATGATCTCCGTGCAGGGGATGAACCAGCGCTCTTCCTGCCACCCGCCCGCGATAATGGGATGGTCATAAAAATTCGGATCCGTCGGAGGCGTACGCTCGTAATCCAAGAATTTTCCCACCATCGTGGCTAAATCTCCCCCGTCGTTGGCGGGAATGCGAGAAATCGCCATGTCGGGCAGGTCGTCCGGCATTACGTCCACGTATTTGTTGTCAGAGACGCAGTAATTGTCCCACAGATGCGACGTGATCGGATTGGCGCCCCCGGAATTCTCGTGATCGCCCAGCAGGAGAACCGCTACTGGCGGGATACTCCAGACCCAGTATGCGGTGATCATGTAGTTATAGATTGCCGTCCAATCATTGCCACCGATCTCCGTCAGAGTTGTGATCCCCGTGATGATCCCTTGCTGGGTGCGGAACTGCTTGATGCTGTCCGCCCAGGCGATGAAGGTCGGATCGTCAGGCACGATTATCAGGTATTCGCAGTTGTCCTCGTCCGTCTGCTCTCGCATACGTTTGTCGAAGTCGATCGTCGGCAGCGAAGCATAATTCAGCAGGTGAGACTGCAAGAGCGGCTCCCAGTAGCGGCTGCGCAGACGGTCGTCGCCGAAATGGCCGTTGCCTCCGCTGAACGTGACTCGCACCCGCAGATCGCGGTAAACCACCAGCTCCCGGGTGACCGGGTTGTACTGGAACGGGGTGATCCCCAGAACCACGTAATCCACCCCTC